>JAGYLA010000001.1 GCA_018401215.1 Bacilli bacterium
ATTGTTGTGAATTGCATTATCTTAGGCCGTGCAGAAGCATTTGCGGCCAAAAATGGTCCAATTGCCTCAATGGTCGATGGATTTGCAATGGGCACTGGTTTCTTAGGTGGATTGACATTGCTTGCCATTTTCCGTGAAGTGTTCGGTTCTGGGTCGTTTATGGGCAATGAAATTACATTGATTACTGATTACAACTTCCAACTTCGATTACTGACGGCTCCAGCAGGAGCGTTCTTGGTCTTTGGATTGTTGGTTGCTCAAATTGTTAAATACAAGCAGTTCAAAGAAGACAAAGAAGCAGCGATGGAGGCCACAGCATGAATCTAATTGGGATTGCTTTTGGCGCGATTTTCGTTTCCAATGTTGTCTTGGCTCAGTTTTATGGATTGTGTTCCTTTCTGGGTGTCTCCAAAAAACGTGGTCCAGCGTTATCCATGGGGGCAGCGGTTACCCTTGTCATTACCTTAAGTGCGATTATTTCTTGGGTGATTGATTATTACATCCTTGTGCCATTTGATCTGCGTTATTTGAACACCATTGTATTTATTTTAGTCATCGCTGCGTTTGTCCAATTGGTTGAGATGACAATCAAACGTTTTAGTCCACCACTCTATCAGTCACTTGGTGTGTATTTACCACTGATTACTACAAACTGTGCGGTGTTGGGGGTTGCCATCGACGCGACTCAACAATTGAGTTATAATTTTGTTGAAACGGCAACGTATGCGTTCTTTATCTCAGTGGGTTATGCTTTTGTCATCTACCTATTTAGTGCAATTCGTGAAGAGATGGATGCGTATGACGTACCAAGAAACTATCAAGGCCTTGGTGTTGGATTGATTACCGCCTTTATTCTTGCAATGGCGTTTTCTGGCTTTGTGGGGGTGGTTTGATGTTTGTAGTATTGGGATTAGCATTATCGCTTAGTGTCGGTTTGGCCGTCATTTTGTCGTTTGCTTCAGAAGCACTCCATGTTCCAGAAGATCCACGAT
Source organism: Bacilli bacterium (assembly GCA_018401215.1). Lineage (GTDB taxonomy): Bacteria > Bacillota_I > Bacilli_A > MAG-NZ > MAG-NZ > M30B81. The sequence goes on from JAGYLA010000001.1 coordinate 993, forward strand.
TGAATGATTTGATTAATTTGCTCCCACTGGCCAACTGTGGTCAATGTGGAAACCCTGGATGCAAGGGGATGGCAGAAGCCATTTTAGGAGAAAATACTCGATTGTCGGCATGCAAGCCCGGTGATCAAGCAATGCGTGAGCGAATCCGTGAGTACTTGGAAACCCACCCAAGCGAAGAGGGCGAGTTTACAAAGGTAAAAATGTAAATGAAGAAGATTCTCTTGTTGGTGGTTGTTCTTGTTTTAGCAGCATGCGAACAACCAGCATATCGCATGGACAATTTGGACGATTACATCATGAATACTACAGTTCAAAAGGTCGATGTACGTGGCCAAGCAGAACGAGTAGCCAATGGGTATGTCGATTATTTTCAAGTCATTCCATTGTTTGAGTATTTAGCGGAAGAAGCGATTGATTTGTCCTTAGGGTACGACCGATTCCGTGCAACAGATATTAAAAACGAAGCTTTGCTTCGAACGTTGTTTGATGAAGAGGCAACTGCGATTGTCATTATGTGTAATAGTGGTGCGCGCAGCGCGTATGTCGTTGCAGTACTAGAACACCTCGGGTATGAGAATGTCTACAACTTAGGTGGGTATCAATCCTATCAAGGGGCATACTATATACGTGGTCAGCAACAATAAAACAAAACCCATCCGGATGGATGGGTTTTTATTATCGATTAATAACTGACTTATCAAGATATGTTGTGTGTAAATATCGTTTTGCGGTTGGACTAGCCACTTCTTTGACTTTTGTTTTATAGAATTGGACCAATTCATTCGATGGTACATATTGGTTATCGTAATGAATGGATTGTTCGAGACTTCGTCGACGAAGTGTGGTGACATCAAGACCGCTTTTATACTCTTCGCGTAGAATTGGTTGGCCACCGCCATTAATACAACCTCCAGGACAACCCATGAATTCCACATAATGGAATTGTTCATAGGGAAGCCCTTGGGCTTTGTTTGATTCTTGGATTGCCAAGTAATCCATCATGTCTTGCATCCCTTTTCCACCTTGAGCAGAAGCGACCAAGACTTCTTGACCTTGGATCATCACGGTAGCTTTGAATAAGATTGAGTCAGCCTGCAACGGTTCATACACAATCTCTTGTGTAGGAGTTTCACCGGTTTGGCGTTGCGCTGTACGTAAGATTTGTTCCATCAATCCCCCATTGACTGTAGGGATTGCTAACGCATTTGCTGAGTGATCAAGTGGGCTCTCAATTGTCACTGGCGTGACATCATCAATGTCAATTCTAGCGTATTGAATCATTCGCGCGAGTTCACGTGTTGTAATGACCGCATCGACGTTCTTGAGGCCATCGTTGACCATATCGTCACGGTCCGCTTCGGTTTTATGGGCCGTACATGGAGAAATTGTGACAACAAACAATTTGGTTGCATCAACCCCGTATACATCGTGAGCAATGAAATTCTTCACAAAACTCCCTTGCATCATGTGAGGTGCTTTGGCGGTTGAAATGTGAGACAACATCTCGGGATGGTTTTGTTCCGCGTAACGAATCCAACCTGCACTACAAGAACTAAATAGGGGGAATCGGTTTTGATCTTCTGGTTGAGCAAGTTCATGAAGTAGTTCATGCGCACTCTCGACCACCGCAAAGTCTTGGGCCAAGTTTGTTGTTGTAATGTCATCAAAGCCCATCAATTGTAATGCACCAAAGATTTGACCTTCGTAGGTTTCAACAGGGGTTCCAATATCATACCCAAACTCTTCCCCGATTGCTGCGCGAACCGCAGGGTCAATTTGTGCAACGACAAACGTGTTAGGGTCATCGAGTGCTGCTTCGACGCGTTTGATGTGGTCGCGTTCAACAATTGCCGCAGTGGGACATACTTTTGTACACAGTCCACAACCGATGCAGTTGACTTCATCCAGCGACCCTTTGCCAAACACAGGGGAAATGACACTGTCATAGCCGCGTTCCATGTATTCCAAAACGCCTACTCCAGCAATTTGATCACACACAGCAATGCAGGAAGAACAATGGACACATTTGGATGAATCCAATGTGATGGAAGATGATTCATTGAGTTTTAGTTCTTTGCCTTCAAGCTCAAACGAATGTTTAAATACATCATCCACGTTGTACAAACGCATCTGATCAAACAAGTCGCAATTTTTTTCTCGTGGACAAGTCCAACAATCAAATGAGTGATAACTAGCAAGCAATTCTAAAGTTTGTTTTCTTGAATTGTTAACGCGTTCGGTCTCGGTGTTGACAACCATTCCATCGGCAGCTTCTAACGTACATGTCGTTTGCAGTCGACTGCCGTTAACTTCAGCAACACACATACGGCATGCTGCAATATCATTCAGGTCTTTTAAGTAACACAGCGTAGGGACATCAACCTGTTGAACTTGCAATACATCCAGGACAGTTTGACCTTGTTCGGCTTCAACGACATTTCCATTGATTGTCATTGAGATTTTCATGCGGCTACCTCATTGAAGCATTTGCCACAGCGGCAATGTTTGTCGCGAATATGTTCAACAAACTCATCCTCAAAACTATACAGTGCCGAATACATTGTCATGCCCATGGCAACGCCCAAGCCGCAAAGGCTCGCATCACGCATGTGCTCAGCTAAGTCTTTCATTTTTTGTAAGTCATCCATGGTCGCTTCCCCTTCGATGATTTTTTCGAAAAACTGAGTCATTTTACGAGTCCCAGCTCGACACGGGGTACAGCGCCCACAACTTTCAATCGCAAGCAAGTCGACATTGAAATGCATAAAATGCATCAAACAAGTGGAGTCATCAAGAAACACGGTACCACCAGAACCAACCATGACTTGTCGTTTTTTGAACGTGTCGAATTGAATTGGCATATCGATGTCATTTGGTCCAAGCATCGTGATGTTAGGGCTACCTGTAACAAATGCCTTGAATTGACGACCTTCACGCATTCCACCACCAAGCTCAATCAATTCACGAATCGTTGTTCCCAAAGGTACTTCGACGGTTTTTGGTTCCTTTAATTGACCAGTTAAGGTAAATACCTTTGTGCCTTCGCTTCCGGGTACGCCCATGGAAGCGAACCATTCACCACCATTGAGTAAAATTTGAGGAACAATCCCTAATGTTTCTACGTTATTGATGATTGTTGGTTTATTGAATAACCCTTCGATGGCGGGAAACGGTGGCTTGTTCTTTGAGTTACCACGAAGACCCTCGATTGAAGAAATGATCGATGTTTCCTCACCGCAAATATACGCACCTGCACCACGGTACATAATGATGTCAAAATCAACGCCACTGCCCATGATGTTTTTACCCAACAGGTTTTTAGCGATTGCTTGTTCGATTGCATGTTCCATCGCACGTTGTGCTTCAGGATATTCATATCGGATATAGACATAGCCAATCGTTGCGCCTGTCGCAAACCCAGCTATGATCATGCCTTCAATCGCACAATGAGGATCTTGACGCATTAAGACACCATCAATTGTCGCAGCGGACTCGCCTTCATCGGCATTCATGATAATGTAATGTTGTTTGTCGGATTTTTTGACAAAACTCCATTTCATCCCGGTAGGAAATCCCCCACCACTGCGGCCTTTTAACCCTGATTTCTTGACTTCTTCAATGACATCATCTGGGGTCATCGAAAACAAAACCTTATGCAAGGCCTTGTATCCATCTCTAGCGATATATTCATCAATGGAATACGGATCAATGATGTAGGCGTTTTTTAATTTGATCCGTAATTCTTTGGTTTTGTCATGGCGCAAATCTTTATCAAATTTGTTACCAACCGATTGTAAAACTTCTTGTTGAATTCGGTTAAGTTCTTGTATCATGAGTGGTCCTCCAGGTTGTTTAGGTATTGACGAAGTTCTTGTTCTGAAACATGTAGATGCATGGTGTGATCAATTTCAACATTTGGTGAATGCTCACAGCGGCCAAAACAACGCCCAATTCGTAAACTAACTTCACCGTCCGCTCTGGTTTCACCGGGAGCGACTTGTAAGACTTCGCTTGCAACTGCCAGCAAGTGTTTGGACTCTTGCATATAACAAGACGTTCCTACACAGACTTCAATTACGTGATTACCAAGTGGGGTCATCGTAAAGTAATCATAAAATGTGACGATACCACTAACTCTAGCAACAGATACGTTCATTACTTCAGCAATGACTTTTTGCGCGGCCACAGGAACACATCGAAATTGTTCTTGGGCAATATGAACCACAGGCAATAAGCCGTCCGGTCTATCTTTATAAGGCACGATGGCCTCTTTGAATGTTTGTAATGCTTCTTGAGTATATTCCACGAGTAAGGCTCCTTAATCAACTATGTTTATTGTACCGATGAAACCAATGAAATGAATGGCTTTTTAGCGAAAGTTTAACGTTCGTTCAATTTCATATTGTATCAAATGTTACATAATAATTTCTTCGCTTTTGTGAAGTTGTTGCCCCTGAATGAAGGTGTTATAATTGTGAGACACATGAGGCAACATGAAAAAAATATCTTTGTTCATTGCGATGACACTTCTTGTGATTGGGATTGGTGCTTGCGAATCAAATATTGTCGAAATCCCAATTGAGACCGAAGAACCGGTTGTACCAGTCGAACGAGAACCAGACACCAATGGCGTTGATTCTTCCCCTGAAGTCATTGTTGAATTTGTCGATCGTTTTATTACGGTGCCAGCAAACGTAGAGCGTCAACGTCGCTATTTACCAGGCACATATATGCTTTCAGAATCACGATCCAACGAACAAAGTGGATATGTTTTTTCTGTTGTTGTCATTGATGATTTTGGCTATATTGCCGGTGTTTATATTGATCAAACACTCTCAACAAGAAACCTATTTCGTAGTCCATCAGGAACGTTTTATGCATTTGTTCGAGGAAACCGAGTCAACATTCCTGATGCATATCGTGTGATTGAGCTGAAGACTCCGTTTGAATCGTATCCTACAACGAATGATGCGATTCGTACGACTGATTTGGTGGTTGGAATTGATGATGAAGCGATTCGACAATTGGTTCGAATTCCTGTCAATGAGACCAAACAATTAGCAGCATCTCGTGTTGCAACGACCGGTGCACTTAATTATCAACAACAAATGCAAGCTGTCGCTCAAAAAATTGTTGATGACAATACGACGTATGGCATCAATTTTATTGAAAAGAATGGTGTTATGACTGCATCAAACGTTGAAGGGGTTACCGAAGCTCTTGATGTGCCATTGTTTTTGGTCCAATCCATCTTAGATGGTCCTGCGGCATTGCCAGAAGATGCAACGCTGCGTTCATTGAGTCAACCTCGTTATGGTGTGTATGAAACAGGAATCTACACGACGTTTTCTCCCCTTTCTTATGTTGATGAGGGGCTTGTTCATGGATTCAGTATTGTTGTGGTAGATGACTTTGGGCGAATGATTGGTGTGTATTTGGATGAAATTGTCGCCTCGACAGCCCGCTCTTCGGTTGTTGCCTCCAAACAAATCTTAAAAACAGCCGTTGGACTGTCTGCTACTCAAACATTGGAGTGGTTCGAACAAGCCAACATGGTAGCAAATCAAATCGTCTCTAACCAAGGAATTCAAGGAATCACCTTAGCAACGCCGACTGAAGTGGTGGATGAAGTTCTTGCTGGTCAAGCGCCACTTCGAATTACAAACATGTCAAACATTACCATTCGTGCAAACGAAATTCTTCTAGCAACCAAAGACAACCTAGCGCAAGCGATGGTTACGGATTATGTCGATGGAACGTATATCACTTCAAATTCATCCGCCTTTACTTACGTTACGATTCAAGACCAACAAATTGTTGATGTTTATGTCGACCGTTTTGTTTTGCGTGAGCAAGCACAAGTGTTTCGCCGTGGACAAGCAAGCAATGTGGAACGTATCGTCCGACAGTTTTCAACCCCAACCGGTAATGTCAGTGCAGATGTTTTGGTCTATTCTATTGGGGAATCGTATTATAGTGTTCACCGAGTGTCACAAGTTAACAACATAGTATTGCCGGCAAATCAAATCATTTCAATCGATCAAGCTATCGTCTTAACTGAGGAAGAGTTGGCCACAAAACGCCCTGTTCCAGGGATGCACACAGCTTCAAGTTTGCGCCGCGTTGATGCAGCTCAGGATACATGGGTGACCGACCAACAACAACTTGCGAATGCGATTGGAAACAAAGGAACGATAACCGATTTTCAAGTAGTGAATGGTCGCATTCCTAGCTTAACTTCAATTCCTCAACTACAAGTCGCAAATGTACTTGGGTTGGTTGCTGAAGGGTTGTATCAAGCCCGACAAGTGACAAGGTCTGGATTGAGTGTTCCGTTTATTGCTCAATCAACACCGCTTGCCAACGGGTCATACGTTAGCCATTCGGCACCTGACGTTAATGGTGCAATTCATTTCACTTACATGGTGGTAAAAGACGGGGTGATTATTACTTGGATTGTCGATTCGACATTGCTTGTTGATGACACCTTACAATCAGTGATGGTTTCATCACTGCCGCAAAAACAAGAGTTAATACAACTCTCCAATGCGCTACGTGAGTCCCAAACAACCATGTTGTATTCATTGATTGTTTCGCCAGCACCAAACCCGACCATTCAATCGATTCAGTCCATAGATTTAAGAGACTCAGACAATGCACCACTACGTTTCGACGCTCATTACACAGTTCTTGATGACGTCATTCGTCAAGCAACAGAAGCCAAACAAACGCAAGACATTCGTTGGATTCGTGATTACTTTAACAACAGTGAAACGTACTTTAAATCCAAAACGCTCATTGAACAACAAACCACAAGCAACTGGTTGCCTAGTTCCATAACTGATCCTGCACTGAGTGATTCGTATCGATTGGAATGGCGAACAAGTGAGCGAGCATTGAGCTTAACGTTGCTTGGTCAGTCTTACTCGGCGTTTGTTTCACGCTTGGATGCAAGTTCCAATGCCTTTATTGAGTTGGAGATTTATCGTCCTGGACAAAACTTTGCGATTTCAAGACAAGTCTTTGAATTACCCATGCGACAACGTACAGTATTTGGAACTACGTTACTTAATTCTCAGGCATTTGACTTGCCTAGTAACACGTTGTTAGCGGGCACACAATTTACTCTACCAAACTCAAATGAGCTCGCTGTCTCATGGCAAAGCACTCGTCCGCAAGTGATGAGTGCAGCAGGACTTACGGCCAATGTGTCACAAGCAACACCCGTCGACATGATTGCTTACATTGATTTGGATGGCAATGGAGAACTGGGTCCCAACGAACCATCGCGAACGTATGCATTGACCATTTTACCGTTACCGCTCGCATTAACACGCTTGCGTGCGGAATTGGATACGAATACCATTGGCGAATTTATTGGTAATCAAGTGACACTAGGAACCGCCTCTAGTGTGTGGGGATTGTCTTACACTTGGAGTGTCAACAACCAAAACGCGACGCTGATTGAAACTGCAGAAGCAACGCAGTTGTTTATTCGCTCATTGGATGCTTCGCAAACAATTCAAGTAACTGCAACTATTAATGTCCCTAACAGTGACATTTCGACAACGTACAAGGTGGACACCGGGAACAAGCGTCAATACACTGAATTTGCGGCCATGGACTTGCCGGCCATGAACACTGACTCGGCCTTGATTCAGGGTGAATCTATTTTTGCGGACGATGCCACTCAAGGAGCATTTTATCGCAGTCAAATTCGTTTTTATACCACTGATTTTGGCCGATTTATTAATGCTCAAGGTGACGTCATTTATCAACATCCGACAATCGATGCCTGTTTTGAAGCCGTTGTGACATCAACATTCTCAGGGGGTGTCGTTGATGCTTCGGTTTCAGCATCCCATCCGTTTTGTGTCATGTCGTTAAAAACATTACAAGACCAAATGAATGAGGACCGTGATCAACTTCAAGATTATGTGATTGATTTGGCGCTCACATCGCATGTGGATACACCGCTTCGATTGCCATTGCAAGGATGGGTGCATCAACATCCCATTCGTTGGGAGGTCGTCGAAGGCCAAGAAGAACTACTCGACTACGTTGAGTTAAGCGGGTTAAGTAGTGGATTGGTGGTTGTGAAAACCTCAACGAGTGATATTCCTGTTGGATTCTCGTTGCGACTCACTGCAGTGATTGATGTTACTGCTGGAACGCCACCTGTTGCCTCTACCAAAGAAGTGACCATTGAGGTACTAGGAGAATGAAGAACCAATTGATTCCAGCAATCACCAATGTCAAAGATTTAGAGTATTTTCTGACGTTGAATCATGACATTTGTGTGGTAATGTCGATTCACGTTTCCATGCTCAAACGTGTCGTAGAACGACTCAAAGCGCAAACCAAAACCGTTTGGCTCCATTTGGACTTGATTCCAGGCTTATCTTCGGATGAACACGGCGCGGAATATGCTATTCAATATTTAAAGGTGGATGGGATTGTTTCGACAAAGACAAGTGCCATCAAAGCAGCAAAGAAAAAAAAGATTACAGCGATCTTTCGAATCTTTTTGATTGATTCTGCATCAATGGACAAAAGCTTAGCTCGAGTCGATGAAATCAATCCTGATTATGTGGAGTTTTTACCAGCATTAGCTCATCGAATCCTTCCAATCATTCAAGACCGATTGCATGTGCCGGTCATTGGGGGTGGGCTGATTCAAACGCAGTCTGACATTGATGACTGCTATGCCGAAGGAATGGTTGCTGTGACAGTCAGTAAGACCAACTTGTGGTAGCGTTTGCATATTAATGTTGTTTGGTCTATACTGTAAATAAGTTAATACATATCTGGAGAAACAGAGCGAAGGAACCATGAACATTTAATGGCCTTTGCTCTGTTTTTTAGTGGGAGAAATCGATGTACGATGTAATTATTATTGGTTCGGGGGTTGTCGGAGCGTTGCATGCTCGAGAACTTTCAAAGTATCCTCTTTCCATCTTGGTGTTAGAAAAAAATAACGATGTATCAATGGAAGCAACATTGGCGAATTCCGCAGTGGTCCATAGTGGACACGATCCCAAACCCGGGTCGTTAAAAGCGAAGTTTAATCTGTTGGGAAACCGGATGTATCGTCAACTATCAAAGGAACTTCACGTTCCGCTTTTGGAATGCGGCGGATTGGTTGTTGCTACTAGTCCAGAGGAAGAACAAGTGTTGGATGGGTTGTTCGAGCGCGCTGGAGTGAATGGCTTGCTTGAGAACGAATACCAAATGTTGACCCGTGAAGAAGCCTTAATACTTGAACCAAACTTATCAGACCAAGTATCAAAAGCAATGAGTTTACCGACAACCGCAGTGACGTTTCCTTGGGAAATGGCGATTGCCGGTTTAGAAAATGCGATTAACAATGGGGCTCAATTGTTGATGAATCATGAAGTCACAGACATCACACGTAGTGAGCATGGCTTTGTTGTTCATGCTGGTGGAGATGTGTTTGAAGCCAAAGCGATTATCAATTCAGCAGGCGCATATTCAGCCCACATTTCAGAAATGCTTCATCCGAAGTTTTTTACGATCACACCGCGTCGAGGAGAATATTTTGTCACCGACAACCGCTTTCCCATTGTGCAAACGGTTGTTTATCCTGCGCCTGGTAAAAAAGGCAAAGGTATCTTAGCAACCCCTATGGTTCACGGAAATACGTTGCTTGGACCAACCTCAAATTTTGTTGATTTTGATGCCCAACATCAAACCACGCCAGAAGGATTAAACGAAGTCCGAAATAATATTACGAAAACAATCAAACATGTCCCTTTCGATAAAATCATTCGTTCATTCGCGGGGTCAAGGCCGACTGCGGATGCAGGAGATTTTATCATTGAGGAAACATCGCCTGGGTTTGTGAATTTGGGTGGGATTGAATCGCCTGGGTTAACAGCGGCTCCCGCGATTGCTAAGTATGTTGTCGAAGAGCTTGTTATTCCGCGCTTTTCGGTTCTGCCAAAATCTGATTTTGACCCGATTCGAAAAAAACGCGTCAAAATGCATGAACTAACCATCAATGAACGCAATGAACACATCAAAGATAACGCCAAATACGGCCACATTGTTTGTCGCTGTGAAACCGTGACCGAAGCGGATTTAGATGCGATTCATCGCCCGGTTAGGGCACGTTCCCATGGTAGGGACCAAACTGCGTACCGAGCGGGTGCCGGGCGTTGTCAAGGAGCATTTTGTTCGCTTGAAGTGTTAAAGATTTTATCAAGAGAATTGAACATTGACCCAATCGATGTGGAATACAAACCAAGGTCGTTTGTCTTAGCAGCAAAAACGAAGGGGGCACAATGAAACACTATGATTTGATTGTGATTGGCGCTGGGGTGCCGGCATTGCGGCTGCCTTAAAAGCGTATGAGGCTGGAGTCTCATCCATTTTTAGTGCTTGAAAAGGACAAAGAAATGGGTGGCATTTTACAACAGTGTATTCACTCAGGATTTGGCGTCGAAATGTTCAAAGAAGATTTGACTGGCCCTGAATATGCCGAACGTTATATTGAAAAAATGCAATTAGCAGGACTTGAATTTCGCACCAATTCACTTGTCACGGAACTTCATGAAGACCGCACGCTGGTGTATACCAATCCGATTGAAGGGTATGTCGAAGTGCAAGGCAAAGCAGTTATATTAACCATGGGTTGTTTTGAACGAACCCCTGGGCAAATTAATTTATATGGGGATCGTCCAGCTGGAATCATGACCGCTGGGACTGCACAAAGTTTTTTAAACAAAGATGGGTTTTTGGTTGGGAAACGAGTCTTTATTCTGGGCTCGGGTGATATTGGTTTGATTATGGCGCGGCGCATGACTCTAGAAGGGGCTGAAGTTCTAGGGGTTGCTGAGTTGAATCCATATTCAAGTGGCCTCGCCAGAAACATTGTTCAGTGCTTGGATGATTTTGACATTCCTTTGTATTTATCGCATACCGTGATTCAAGTCATTGGCTCATCACGGCTAGAGTCCATTATCATCGCTGAGGTTGACGAACAAAAACAACCAATTCCAGGGACCGAAAAAACATTTGAGGTGGATACCTTATTGCTCTCTGTTGGATTGATTCCGGATCGTCATTTGACCGCGCAAGCAGGAATCAAATTGCATCCACGTACAGGTGGTCCGATTGTCAACAATCGCTATGAAACCAATGTTCCAGGCATCTTTGCAGCTGGGAATGGATTGCATGTTCATGACTTGGTTGATTGGGTGTCGTTAGAGGGCGAACGAGCGGGTGAGAGTGCAGCACGGTATGTTCAAGGAGAGTTGACCGATGCGGAGTTGATTTCAACGGAACCGGGGAACGGAATTATTTATGTCGTTCCACATTACGTATTGAAACAAGTGGATGAAGATGTCCGGTTTTATTTTCGGGTCGATAACGTATACAAAAACGTCAAGGTCAATATTTACAAGGACGACGAGTTACTAAAATCACTCAAAAAGAATGTGATGGTTCCTGCGGAAATGGAAATGATCAAAGTCGCAAATCAAGATATATTGGATGCAAGTCGTGTACGAATTGAGGTAGAAGTCTTATGATCAAGGAAATGGTTTGTGTGGTTTGTCCCGTCAGTTGCCGAATGAAGGTTGATGTGAATGCCGCAGGTGATATTTTTGTCTCGGGAAATAAATGCAAACGGGGAGTGGTTTATGCTGAGAAAGAACTGACCAATCCAACGCGTAACGTATCCACCACTGTTCGGATAGAACAAGGAGTTCATTCGCGTTTGCCTGTGAAATCAGATGTTGAAGTGCCGAAGGCATTGGTCCTAGATCTTGTCAAAGCATTGGATAATGTATTGGTAACTGCACCAATTAAAATGGGTAGCGTTGTTGCTGAAAACGTCTTGGATAGTGGAATTAATTTTATTGCCACACGATCGATGTAAATAAATTTAGTAAATAAAAACGAAAAAGCCTTGAGTTGAGGCTTTTTTTCATGTAATATTTTAAGTTGCAGGCCTTGAAGTGCGAGGTTGCTGACACACCAGGGAGCGTTGCCATTGTCCTGGGTCAGGTTTTCGCATCGAGCTAGCTAATCAAGATATTAGTGAAGGGAAGTATTATGGCAAATAAAATACGTATCAAACTTCGTGCATACGATCACATGGTGATCGACCAATCTGCGATGAAGATTGTAGAAACCGCTAAAAAAACGGGTTCTACGGTAATAGGACCAGTTCCATTACCAACGAAAAAAGAGGTGTTTACTATTTTGCGTAGTCCGCATGTCAATAAGGACTCTCGTGAACAGTTTGAACGCCGAACTCACAAACGAATGATTGATATTTTGGATCCCACTCCGCAAACAATTGATTCGTTGATGCACCTTGACTTACCGTCAGGTGTTGAAATCTTAATTAAGTAGGAGAGTTAGACATGGCTAAAGGAATCTTAGGACAAAAACTCGGTATGACACAAATCTTCAATAGTGAAGGTGTTCTTGTGCCTGTTACCGTAATTGATGTCAATGACAATGTCGTCTTGCAAAAAAAGAGCGTCACGACCGATGGGTATGATGCAGTCCAGTTGGGATATGGTACAAAACCTGAGAAATCAGCGAACAAACCAGAATTGGGACATTTAAAAGCAAGTAAATCGGCACCTAAGCGCTTCGTGAAAGAAATACGTCTGGCAGATATGTCGGAGTTTGAGGTTGGTGACGTCGTCCCTGCCACTATTTTCGAAGCCGGACAGTATGTGGACGTTCAAGGAACATCCAAAGGAAAAGGGTTCGAAGGAACGATTCGTCGAAATAACCAAACCCGTGGACCAATGTCGCACGGATCACGTTATCATCGCCGACCAGGTTCGATGGGTCCTGTTGCACCAAACCGTGTCGCCAAAGGGAAAATTATCGCTGGGCACGAAGGACACAAAACAACAACGCTTCAAAACTTACAAATTGTTAACGTTGATACGGCTCGTGGCATCATCCTGATCAAAGGAAATGTACCGGGACCTAATAAATCTTTTGTTCGCATTGTTCATGCGATCAAAGGCCAGTAGTCAGAGAGGAGCTTACAAATGCCGAAAGTAGCATTGTTTAATCAAACAGGTAAGAAATTAAAAGACATTACCTTGTCGGATGCTGTGTTTGGGATTGAACCCAACCACCAAGCCCTCTATGACGTTGTCAAGGCGCAACAAGCCTCGATGCGACAAGGAAGTCAAAAAGCGAAAACCCGTGCTGAAGTTCGTGGTGGGGGTAGAAAACCATGGCGTCAAAAAGGAACTGGTCGTGCCCGTCAAGGGACGATTCGTGCTCCGCAATGGCGAGGTGGCGGGGTGGTCTTTGCACCAGTCCCACGTGATTATAGTATTCAAGTGAATAAAAAAGTTCGTCAGTTGGCTCTTCGTAGTGCATATTCTGCGAAGTTGTCTGCCAATGGACTTCAAGTGGTTGATTCCATTCAACTCGATGAATTCAAAACAAAAGCATTTCTTCAAATCCTTACGGACTTGAAGATGAGCGGACGTACGTTATTCATCTTGGATGAGTTAAATGAAATGGTCTTTCAATCAGCAAGTAACATACCTGGCGCCAACGTCTTTACTTGGAATCATGCAAGTGTGGTTGATATCTTAAATGCTGACCATGTTGTTGTGACCCAAGGAGCGGTTGCTCGTCTTGAGGAGGTACTCGGATGAAAAGTCCCTATGATATTATTCGACGCCCAATCATTACTGAAAAATCATTAAAGCTGGTTGAGTTGGGCAAGTATACCTTCGAAGTTGCTCAAGGCGTAAACCGCGTTGAAGTAAAAAAAGCGATCGCAGAAATCTTCTCGGTGGATGTGGTCAAAGTCAATTTGATTAACGGCATTGCAAAACGTCGTCGAGTTGGCAAAAGCGAAGGACTCAAACCGAAAGTGAAGAAGGCAATTGTATCGATCAAACCTGGTCAATCGATTGACGTCTTCGAAGTGTAGGAGAATCTCATGCCAATTAAAAATTATAAACCGACGACCAATGCTCGTCGTGGAATGAGTACGCTAGACTTTGCGGAACTCACAAAAAGTACTCCCGAAAAAACATTGCTTGCTCCCTTAAAGAAAAATGGGGGACGCAACAATATGGGGCGTCAAACCGTTCGTCATCAAGGTGGTGGACACAAACGCAAGTATCGTGTCATTGATTTCAAACGTAACAAGGATGGGATTCCTGCGACGGTAAAAGCGATTGAATATGATCCAAACCGCACATCAAACATCGCATTACTCTATTATGCCGATGGTGCAAAAGCGTATATTCTTGCTCCCAAAGGGTTGGCAGTAGGGACTGTGATTGAATCTGGTCCTAGTGCCGACATCAAAGTTGGGAACGCATTGCCTTTGATTAACATTCCAGTTGGGACAACAGTTCATAATGTGGAAATGCATCCTGGCTATGGTGGTCAACTAGCTCGCTCCGCTGGAGCAAGTGTTGAAATCATCGGTCGAGAAGACAAGTACGTTACTGTTCGCTTAAGCAGCGGTGAAGTCCGTCGAATCTTGAGTACGTGCCGAGCAACCGTAGGGGTTGTCGGAAACGAAGAACACAACTTGGTCAATTATGGTAAAGCCGGACGCAAACGTCACATGGGAATTCGTCCCACAGTGCGTGGGTCCGTTATGAACCCGAATGACCACCCCCACGGTGGTGGGGAAGGTCGTGCACCAATTGGTCGTACGCAACCGGTTAGCCCATGGGGCAAACCTGCACTTGGTAAAAAAACTCGTCGTACACGAAAATCAGATAAATTGATTGTTCGTCGACGCGAATCGTAAGGAGGGACAATGGCTCGTTCATTAAAAAAAGGTCCATTCGCTGACGATCACTTGCTAAAAAAAGTGAAAGTCTTGAATGACGCAAACAAAAAAACAGTAATTCAAACGTGGTCACGTCGCTCGATGATTTTTCCAGATTTCGTCGGTCATACGATTGCGGTACATAACGGCAGAGAACATGTTCCTGTTTACATTACCGAAGACATGGTTGGACACAAGCTTGGTGAATTTGCACCAACAAGAACATATCGTGGTCATGACAAAGACAAAAAGGTAGGCAAATAACATGGAAGTAAGAGCGCAAAAGCGAATGCTTCGTGTTGCCCCTAGAAAAGCCCGTTTGGTTACGGACTTGGTTCGTGGAAAAGATTGTGGACTTGCAATTTCCATTCTGCGTAACTCGAAAGTCTTTGTTGCCAAAGATGTGGAGAAGTTGATTCGCAGTGCCATGGCAAATGCCGAACACAATAACGACATGGACATCAATAATTTGTTCATTAGTAAAATTTACGCTGACGAAGGGCCAACACTAAAACGTGTTCGCGCCGGATCACGCGGGAGTGCATCAAGAATCAATAAGCGAACTTCGACCATTACGGTCTTTGTCGCAGAGAAAGAATAGGAGGGAACAATTTGGGTCAGAAAGTCAGTCCAGTAGGACTACGCGTTGGCGTTTATCGTGATTGGGATACCAAATGGTTCTTTGATCAAAAAGACGTTCCTGAAGTTCTTCATGAAGATTTATACATTCGTGAGTATCTTGAGAAACGATTCTACAATGCAGCCGTCTCGCGCATCGTCATCGAACGAAAAAGTAAAAATAAAATTGACGTGATTTTATATACGGCAAAACCTGGGGTCATTATTGGCCAAGACGGAACGAAGAAGTTGGAAGCAGTTGCGGCGTTAGAAAAACAAACGCAAAAATCTGTGATGATCAACATCATCGAAGTCCGTAAACCAGAAATGGATGCAACGCTTGTTGCAAAAAGCATCGCGGAACAATTAGAGAATCGTGCAAGTTTCCGTCGTGCACAAAAAGTCGCGATTCAACGTGCCATGAAAAACGGTGCACTGGGTGTGAAAACCTTAGTGTCAGGTCGCTTGGGTGGTGCAGAAATGGCTCGTAGTGAAGGATATTCCGAAGGGAATGTTCCGCTTCACACGTTACGTGCTGATATTGATTATGCTCATGCAGAAGCGATGACAACTTATGGAAAATTAGGGGTCAAAGTCTGGATTTATAAGGGCGAAATCATTACGAAGAAAACAAAAGGAGAGTAACCGGTTATGTTGATGCCGAAACGAACCAAATATCGTCGTCCTCATCGTGTTGCTCATGATAAAGGATACGCGAAAGGAAACAAAACGATTCAATTTGGAGAGTACGGATTAATTGCCATCCAATCAGGATGGATTACAAACCGTCAAATTGAAGCGGCACGTGTAGCGATGACTCGTTACATGAAACGTCAAGGGCAAGTATGGATTAATATTTTCCCGCACTTGGCGAAAACTCAAAAACCACTCGAAGTCCGAATGGGGTCTGGAAAAGGATCACCAGAAGGATGGGTGGCGGTTGTCAAACGACAAAAAGTGATGTTTGAAGTCGGTGGTGTTCCCGAAGAAGTCGCGCGTGAAGCGCTTCGTCTAGCGATGCACAAACTGCCCATCAAATGTAAATTTATTCGTCGTGAAGAAGGAGGTATCGACGCATGAAAGCAAGCGAAATTCGTAAACTCGATACTGACTTGTTAGTCAAAGAAATTCAAACCAAGAAAAAAGAACTGTTTGATTTGCGATTCCAAGCTGCAGTCGGTCAATTGAGCGACACTGCGAAATTGTTATTGCTTAAAAAAGATATCGCAAGAATGTACACGATCATTACAGAACGTGAGAAAGGGATTAACGGATAATTATGGAACGCAATCAACGTAAGGTATTTGTTGGAACAGTGGTTTCCGACAAAATGGATAAAACAATCACGGTGGCTGTTGAGTCCAAAAGCCGTCATCCCCTATACAACAAATTAATCAAATCAGTCAAAAAAGTATCAGCTCATGATGAAGAAAATGTTGCCAAAACTGGTGATGTCGTAAAAATCATGGGGACGCGTCCAACGTCGAAGACCAAACGGTTTCGTCTCGTTGAGATTGTCAAAGAACACATCGAAATCTAAAGGAGGAACCGTCAATGATTCAACAAGAGTCGCGTTTAGTTGTCGCGGATAACTCCGGAGCTCGTGAAATTCTGACGATCAAAGTATTAGGAGGAACGCGTCGTCGCTATGCCCAAATTGGTGATGTTATCATCGCTACTGTGAAATCCGCAACTCCAGGTGGGCAAGTGAAAAAAGGAGAAGTTGTTCGTTGCGTCATCGTGCGCACCAAACATGGACTTCGCCGAACTGATGGCAGTTACATCAAATTTGATGACAATGCCGCGGTCGTAATTCGAGATGATAAAACTCCTCGAGGAACAAGGATTTTTGGTCCAGTTGCTCGTGAACTTCGTGATAAACAATTCATGAAGATCGTCTCTTTAGCGCCGGAAGTCTTATAGGAGGGTCTATGAAACTAAAAAAAGGCGATAATGTGATTGTCTTGAGCGGAAAAGACAAAGGAAAAACAGGAACGATTACGAAAGTACTCGTAAAAACAAATCAAGTTGTGATTGATGGAGTCAATGTGATGAAACGTCACGAAAAACCAAGTCAACGCAACCAAGATGGTGGCATTGTCGAATTCAATGCTCCCATTCATGCATCCAATGTTGCTTATTTGGAAGGCAAGAGTGACACCCCAACCAAAATCGGATACAAAACTGAGAATGACCAAAAAGTTCGCTATGCGAAAAAATCTGGTCAGACGATAGCGTAAGGAGGAGACATGAGCCGATTACTCGAGCGATATCGACAAACCATCATGCCTTCATTACTTAGCGAGTTTAAGTATGATTCGGTGATGGAAGTCCCTAAACTAGATAAGATCGTCATCAACATGGGTGTTGGAGATGCGGTCTCAAATTCAAAATTACTTGATGATGCGGTGAATGAACTCACCGTCATCGCAGGACAAAAACCAGTAATTACCAAAGCGAAAAAATCAGTCGCGAACTTCAAAGTGCGTGAAGGCTATCCGATTGGTTGTAAGGTTACGCTACGTGGCGTTAGAATGTATGACTTCTTAGATAAGCTTGTCAGCATTGCACTCCCACGAGTACGTGACTTTCGTGGTGTTAGCAAAGACAGTTTTGACGGCCGAGGGAACTATACCCTTGGGGTCAAAGAACAATTGATCTTTAGTGAAGTCGACTATGATCAAGTGAAAAAAATACGTGGCATGGACATCGTCTTGGTCACAACGGCAACGACCGATGAAGAAGCACAAAGTTTGCTTGCTCATCTGGGCGTGCCGTTTAAGAAGTAAGGAGAACCTATGGCAAAAACATCGTTGAAAGTAAAACAATCCAGACCCGCGAAGTTTTCCACGCAAAGTTACACTCGATGTGTACGTTGTGGACGACCACATTCTGTGCTTCGTAAGTTTGGTGTTTGTCGTATTTGCTTTAGAGAACTCGCATACAAAGGCCAACTCCCTGGCGTTCGTAAGGCCAGTTGGTAAGGTAGGAGGAACCAGATATGGTGATGACTGATCCGATTGCGGATATGTTAACTCGTATTCGTAATGCCAATCAAATGTACAAAGAAACTGTCGAAATCCCAGCCTCGAGCGTAAAACGTTCGATTTTGGAAGTGCTAAAAAACGAAGGGTTCATTCGTGACTTCGAATGGATTAGTGATGAAAAACAAGGCATGCTTAAAGTAGAACTTGCGTATGCCACAAGCAAAGAACGAGTCATTAAAGGGTTGAAACGCATTTCAAAACCTGGGCTACGTGTCTATGCGAATCACGGTGAAATACCGAAAGTATTAAATGGACTCGGCGTTGCTGTTCTTAGCACCTCTAAAGGGGTGATGACAGGACAACAAGCCCAACGTCAAAAAATTGGTGGCGAAGTAATCGCCTACATCTGGTAAGGAGGAGCTATGAGTCGAATAGGAAAACTACCGATTGAACTTCCTGAAGGTGTAAACGTAACCATCGCCGCTGGCAATCTCGTGACGGTTGAAGGACCAAAAGGAACATTGAAACGTCAATTCCATGCGTTAATGAACGTAACGATGGATAACCGGATCATTACTGTTTCCCCAAAGGAACAATCCAACAAAGCACGTGCATTGTACGGAACAACCCGCGCCGTGTTGAACAACATGGTTGTTGGCGTTAGTTCAGGATTTAGTAAATCATTAACAGTCAAAGGGGTTGGGTATCGTGCGCAGTTGCAAGGCGATACACTCGTCATTAACGCAGGATATTCGCATCCTGTGCAGTTGAAAATCCCAGAAGGTATTAGTGTTGAAGTCCCTAAACCGGTAAACATTACCGTTAGTGGCTATGACAAAGAAGTGGTTGGTGAATTTGCGGCAAACATTCGCGCTGTTCGCAAACCAGAACCGTATCTAGGCAAAGGCATTCGATACGACGATGAAGTAATCCGTCGTAAAGAAGGTAAGACCGCGTAGGAAAGGAGTAGACGTCTATGATAAAGAAATTCGATCGACTAACCAGTCGTGCAAAGCGCCGATTACGAATCCGCGCCAAAATATCTGGAACGGCCACTCTACCTCGCTTGAGTGTCTTTCGTTCTAGTAATAACATCTTTGCGCAACTCATTGATGATACGTCAGGTGCTACTTTGGTGGAGGCGTCCAGTTTGAAATCCGGAAAAGCTGGAAACATCGATCAAGCAAAAGCTGTCGGACAAGAATTAGCAAAAAAAGCGAAAGCCAAAAAAATTACCGAAGTGGTCTTTGACCGCGGAGGGTATTTGTATCACGGTCGTGTCAAAGCATTAGCAGACGCGGCGCGTGAAGCTGGCTTGCAATTTTAAGGGGGATTCATGACAGAAGAGCAAAAAGTAGTTACTCCAGAAGCACCATCTGCTGAGGGTAGCTCGACACAAAATCAAGGTCAGCGTCGTGATTCTTCCGCCAACAAAGGAAGACGTGGTGGCCGCGGTGGCGGCGATCGTCGACGTCAACGTCCGGAAAAATTATTTGAAGAACGCGTTGTATCAATCAACCGTGTTACGAAAGTTGTTAAAGGGGGACGTCGTTTTCGTTTCTCAGCACTTGTCGTCATCGGTGATAAAAAAGGGAAAGTCGGCTTTGGTACTGGAAAAGCCCAAGAAGTCCCTGATGCAATTAAAAAAGCAATTGAAGCAGCCAAACGCAACATGATTGTTGTGCCAATGGTGGAGAAAACCATTCCCCATCAAACACTGGGTCATTATGGGTCTGGCCGTGTCTTATTGAAACCAGCTAGCCCAGGGACCGGAGTCATTGCCGGTGGGGCGGTTCGTGCGGTACTTGAACTTGCGGGAGTCGAAGACATCTTGTCCAAGTCCTTGGGGTCTAATACCCCAATCAATATGGTGCGCGCAACATATGCTGGATTAAAAGGACTTCGCACACGTGAAAGTGTTGCGGCGCTACGCGGCAAACTTCCCGAAGAAATCAGGGGGTATTAACGATGTCGCAGTTGAAAATTAAATTGGTCAAATCCACGATTGGTAAGCCGAAAAACCAAAAGTTAACGGCGATTGCCCTTGGATTGACAAAATTGCAACGCACCGTAACCAAACCCAACAATGAATACATTCGCGGAATGGTTGCGACAATTTCTCATTTAGTAGAAGTGGAGGAAGTTTCATGAAACTTCATGACATTCGTCCGATTCAAAAAAACAAAGCTCGCAAACGAATTGGTCGAGGGACCGGTTCGGGTTGGGGAAATACGTCTGGAAAAGGCCGAAATGGACAAAACGCCCGCAGTGGTGGTGGTGTTCGTTTGGGATTTGAAGGGGGTCAAACGCCGTTATTCAAGCGTTTGCCAAAACGTGGTTTCACCAACTTTACACGAACTGAATATGCGATTGTGAACGTCAGCGATTTGAATGTGTTTGATGCTGGGTCTGTTGTTACCTTAGATGTGTTACTAGCAAAAAAAATTGTCCGTAAGGGACTATCTGGATTAAAAATCTTAGGTGATGGTGAACTCACAACAGCATTAACCATTAAAGCGCAAAAAGTATCCGCTTCCGCGAAAGCGAAAATTGAAGCGGCAGGTGGACAGGTTGAGGTGATCTAATGAAAACCTTAAAACTCGTCTTCCAAAACAAAGAACTGCTGAAAAAAATCGCCTTTGTTTTTGCTGCATTCTTGTTGTACCGTGTTGCGGTATTTATTCCCATCCCAATGATTAGTGTTCCTGATGAACTCTTTAACAATGAGTTGTTAGGCTTCTTAAATGCCTTTACTGGTGGAGCGCTTGAAAACCTTAGTGTGATTTCTTTGGGAGTTGGACCGTACATTACAGCGAGCATTGTTGTTCAAATCTTACAAACGGATTTGGTCCCAGTGTTGACGGAATGGTCCGAACAAGGTGAAGTAGGAAAACAAAAAACAAATCAATTGACTCGTTATTTGGCGATTGGTTTGGCATTCATTCAAGCTTTAGCGATTACGATTGGGATTGATTCCTTGTCGGTTGGTGTATCACCAACCCCGATTGTCTTTGTGTATTTGGCAATCATTATCACCGCAGGAACAAGTTTCTTGTTGTGGCTTGGTGACCAAATTACGGTCAAAGGCGTTGGAAACGGTGTGTCAATGATTATTGCTGCTGGGATCATTTCGAGTTTGCCTGCGACATTCATTACCTTATGGTCGTTATACATCACACCATTGTCTGCAGACTTCTCAACGTATGTCTCGTTCATGATTGTGGTAGTGCTATACATTGCCATCTTGCTTGGTATCATCTTCATGCAAGCGGTAAACCGAAAAGTACCGATTCAATATGCAAACCGTTCTGGTCAATCAAAATTGAGTGGTAAACATGATTCGAACATACCAATCAAACTAAACTCAGCAGGCGTGATTAGTGTCATCTTTGCGATTACGATACTTAGCTTACCGCTAACCATCGTCCAGTTTGCAAATTTGTCGGGCCCTGTTGCGACATGGATTACGGAAATCTTCTCAAGTACTCGACCAATCGGGTTTACGCTGTATATCTTTTTGATTTTTGTCTTTACCTTCTTTTATTCCTTCTTGCAAGTGAATCCAGAAAAGGTTGCGACAAATTTATCCAACCAAAATGCGTACATCCCAGGTGTTCGTCCGGGCAATGATACGGAAATTTATTTCAGTAAAATTCTCTTTAAAGTAACGTTACTTGGCGCAGTGTACTTAAGTTTCGTTGCCGTGGTTCCGATTTTGACAGCGTGGGCATTTGATTTACCACCTACAGTGTCTGTCGGGGGAACATCATTATTGATCGTTGTCGGTGTTGCGGTGGAAACATTCAAACAGATTACCACCGAAGCGAACAAACAAGAATACAAAGGATTTATTCGATAATGAGACTACTTGTCATGGGGCCTCCTGGTTCGGGAAAAGGGACCCAATCGAAATTGATCACTGAAAAATATGGGATTCCCCATATTTCAACAGGCGATATGTTTCGAACTGCGATGCGCGAACAAACCCCACTGGGGATTGAAGCGGCATCCTACATTGAAAAAGGGTTGTATTGTCCCGACGATTTAACAATCAAGTTAATTTCAGACCGACTCAGTCGACCTGACTGTGAACAAGGGTTTTTGCTCGATGGATTTCCCCGCACGTTACCGCAAGCGGTGGCGCTTGATGGTGTTCTTGGCGAAGAGGGGAAAAACCTGTCTCACGTGTTGAAATTGGACATTGACTCGTACATGATTATCAAGCGATTATCGGGACGACGAATTTGTCCCAAGTGCGAGATTAGTTACCATGTCGATTACAGTCCACCAAAAGTAGAAGGTGTATGTGATGATTGTGGCGGAAAACTAATCATCCGTAGTGATGACAAACCAAAAACAGCAATCAAGCGACTTGAAGTTTATTTGCAAAACACGTACCCAATTATGGATCATTATGATCAACAAGACATTTTGTATCACATTGTAGGAGTTGGTGAAATTCCTAAAGTGTTCTCTCGCTTTGAAAAGGTGTTAGACAATGGAACATCAAATGGCGACGAGCATTCATGATAAACATCAAATCACCGCGTGAAATTGAATTGATGCGACATGCCGGGCACATTGTTGCCAAAGCGCATCAACTCATTAAAGCTCATGTTCAACCAGGAGTCACGACCAAAGCGTTGGACGAGATGGTTCAACAATTGATTGAACAAGAAGGAGCAACCCCGAGTTTTTTGGGGTACCGAGGATATCCGGCATCGATATGTGCCTCGGTCAATGAAGAAGTTGTCCATGGCATTCCAAGTAGTCGACCATTGGTGGAAGGTGATCTCCTTTCGGTTGATATTGGTGTGCAATATCATGGGTATCATGGTGACAGTGCTTGGAGCTACCCAGTTGGGGTGGTATCCAAAGACATCGACCAACTTCTTCGCGTCACTGAACAATCGTTGTATGTGGCGCTTGACGCCGCAAAGGTTGGTGTTCCAGTCGGACACATCGGGGCGGCTGTGGAAGCATTCATCAAACCGTACGGATATGGAATCGTGGAAGAATTCACGGGCCACGGAGTGGGACGGGAATTACACGAAGAACCACCGATTCCAAATTTTGGAGACCCCAATGAGGGGCCATTGTTGAAAGCGGGAATGACCTTAGCGATTGAACCAATGATTAACCTTGGCACAAAGCGTGTCAAAGTCTTACAAGATGGCTGGACGGCAGTGACCGCAGACCATCAACCAAGTGCTCACTTTGAGCACACCGTCGTATTGACTGAATCAGGATACGACATCTTAACAACGACCAAGAAGGAGGACGCACATGGCAAAAGATGATGTCATTGAATTGCAGGGCACGATTACTGAAGTGTTGCCAAACACGCAATTTCGAGTGCTTCTAGAGAATGGTCACAAAGTCCTCGCACACGTTTCTGGTAAGATACGTATGCACTACATACGCATCTTACCGGGGGATAAAGTAACGGTGGAAGTTTCACCGTATGACATAACACGTGGGCGAATCACCTATCGTCATAAATAGAACCCAAGGAGCAAAATAAAATGAAAGTACGATCATCAGTTAAGCCGATTTGTGACAAATGCAAAGTCATTCGTCGCAAAGGGAAAGTCATGATTATTTGTGAAAACCCTCGGCATAAACAACGTCAAGGATAAGGAGATCAGATATGGCACGTATTAGTGGAGTCGATATTCCGCGCGAAAAGCGCGTCGTCATTGCTTTGACGTATATTTTCGGCATCGGCAGTAGCCATGCCAAGCATATTTGTGAAGCATCAAAAGTTGACGAAAGCAAACGAGTGAAAGATTTAAGCGATGCGGAATTGATCAAAATCCGTGAACAAGTTGGAAAGTTCATTACCGAAGGGGACTTGCGCCGCGAGGTAAATACGAACATCAAACGATTGATGGAAATTGGTTCATACCGTGGAATGCGTCACCGAAAAGGATTACCAAGTCGGGGACAAAATACCAAAAATAATTCTCGAACTCGCAAAGGACCTAAACGGACCATTGCGAACAAGAAAAAATAAGGAGGGATGACACATGGCTGCAAAGACTGTACGTAAAAAACGTCGCACGAAACGAAATGTTCCAAGTGGAATTGCACACATCCATTCCACCTTCAATAACACGATTGTTACCATCACTGACCCTTCAGGCAATGCACTTGCTTGGAGCAGTGGCGGAGCACTCGGATTCAAAGGAAGCAAAAAATCGACACCGTTTGCTGCTCAATTAGCGGGCGAAGCGTGTGCTCGATCTGCATCCGAACAAGGAGTTCAAAAAGTAGAAGTGGAAGTCAAAGGTCCAGGTCCTGGACGCGAAGCTGCGATTCGCTCACTGCAAGTAGCAGGCTTAGAAATCACTTCAATCACTGATGTTACCCCATTGCCACACAATGGTGTAAAACTGAAAAAACGTCGATAAAAATACGAAGGAGGCCGAAGTATGAAAGAAATGAAATTCGAGAAGCCAAAGTCGTATGTTGAACCCTTTCAATTAGACGATACGTTTGGCAAGTTTGTCATCAAACCACTAGAACGAGGTTTTGGGATTACCTTAGGAAACAGCTTACGTCGAGTATTGATCTCGAGTATGCCAGGAGCAGCGATTACCAATGTGGAAATCGAGGGTGCTCAACATGAATTCTCGGCAATGGAAGGAATTGTTGAAGATGTTACGGAAATCATCTTAAATTTAAAAGATGTCGTCCTGACAATTGATTCGACCAATCCTAACGTTGAAAAAACATTAGAAATCATCGCTGTTGGTGAAGGCCCTGTATACGCTGGCGATATTATTCACGATAGTGATGTCAAAATCATCAACAAAGATAAAGTCATCGCTAACTTAGCAAACCATGGAAAACTAAAGATGCAACTCATCGCACGTTCAGGAATCGGTTATGTCGATGCCACAGAAAACAAGCGCAGTGATGATGCGATTGGATTCATTCCGATTGATAGTGTCTTTACTCCAATTCGTAATGTAAAATACAACGTCGAGAAAATCTTGGTCGATAATTCAACCGACCACGATGCACTCACGATTGAGATTTTAACCGATGGATCCATTGCCCGGAAGAGCGCGGGCTTTTCCAAAAATTATGAACGATCACTTGGCGTTATTAATTGAGTTGTCTGAAAAAGCCAAAAACAGTTTCATCGTTGATCGCGAAGATACAGGTAGCGTGCAATTGGAAATGAGTATTGAAAAGGTGGACTTTAGTGTTCGTTCAGCTAACTCACTCAAACAGTACGGCATTTCAGCGGTTGAGGAATGATCAATAAATCAGAAGAAGGAAATGATGACATGATCCAGTATTTTAGGACATGAAATAATTAAAAGTCAAAGATAGCTCGAAAGAACGAATTGTCTTTGAAGGAATTCATAAGGAGGGTCGCTCATGGCTGAGGATATCGAAAATTAGGCCGCACATCTGCGCAGCGCAAAGCGTTGCTTAGAGACTTGGTCACTGATTCATTATGGCAGAGCGTATTACAACAACTGAAATGAAGGCTTGAGAGCTTACTCGCTTGCCGGACAAAAATGGTCACGCTAGGAAAAAAGGAACATTGGCGGCTCGTCGTCCAGCGGCACGAACGATTCATTCAAGAAACCGCTGGATGATCAATCTGGTTAAACAGCCTTACAAAAATTGTTTGATGACTTAGCACCTCGTTTTACCAAGGTGACAAGGTGGCTACCCGAGTATTAAAAAGTAGGTCAAAATCATTGGAGACAGTGCAAATAATGCATCACTTAGGTTTGTTGAATAAACCCAACTAATGTTGGGTTTTCTTTGATCAATTCTGATATAGCAGGTAAAAAAAAAAAAGAAAGACTATA
Organism: Bacilli bacterium; assembly: GCA_018401215.1. Taxonomy (GTDB): domain Bacteria; phylum Bacillota_I; class Bacilli_A; order MAG-NZ; family MAG-NZ; genus M30B81. Next base: position 27,236 of record JAGYLA010000001.1, read on the forward strand.
CTTAACTAGAGGCAGACAGTGAAGACAATTAAAAAACTAGAATTTAACCGGAGAGACTGTTCAGATAATGCAGTCATCTATGCTGTAACCAAACAACAATTTTGAAATACGGTTCAAGTCTGATTGGTTTTATGCGTGGTTATTCAGGCTGTATCTGAGGATTTCATTCCTCTCTTAGAAATATTTCTGGCATTATGCATACAGGTGGGACCATTTTAAAATCGTCCAACAAAGACAATTTATTTAAATACCGAGTGGTTGCAAGCGATGGCAGCGAATCTTTTGTGGATGTAAGTGATCAAGCCTTAGAAAATTTAAAGGAACTTGGCGTCGATGCCCTTGTTATTCTTGGCGGTGATGGGACATTAACCTCAGCCAGAGATTTTGGGCGCAAGGGATTACCGGTCGTTGGGATTCCTAAAACGATCGATAATGATTTACCGGTGACTGATGTCACCTTTGGGTACAATACGTCACTTGAGTCGATCACTGATGCACTTGATAAAATTGTTACAACCGCAGCGTCGCATGACCGCATCATGATTGTTGAAGTGATGGGTCGCAATACGGGATGGCTTGCGATTGAAGGTGGATTAGCTGGTGGTGCCGATGTTATATTGATTCCAGAAATACCCTACGATTTAAACAAAATTGTGGAAAAGATTGAAGACCGAAATCGCCGTGGCAAACGCTTTACAATCATTGTGACTGCGGAAGGTGCTTTGGCCAAAGGTGGTTCTCAACACGTTCGTGAAATCGTCAAAGATTCTGCGGATACGACACGCTTTGGTGGTGTCGGTGGTGCATTGATGCAAGAGTTGTTGAAACATATTCCAGAACAAGAAATTCGATATTCCAACCTTGCTTACATTCAACGTGGTGGGATTACCTCGCAATTTGACCGAGTGCTTGGTCTTCAATTTGGGGCAAAAGCCATTGATTTATTAATGGCAGGAACCTATTCGCACATGTTAACCTACAAAGAACATACGATTCAGCATTTATCATTAGAAGAAGTCATTGGTTCAGGAGCAACCGGAGAGACAAGCAAAGGGGGAACCAAACTTGTTGATCCGAATGGATTGCTTGTGACGACCGCGAAAGGGCTAGGTGTTGTGTTTGGTGACTAAGTATCCAGTGAGGGCGTTTTTACTAATAACGTACCTTCTTTCTACCGCAATCTTTAGTTTGTATCAATTCATTCCAACGATGTGGTTCACATTGTATTTTGCAGTGGCGATGTGGGTGCCAGGAATTGTGGCAATCGTTATTCGCCGCGCTCAAGGTGTGCCCGTTCAACCTAGTTTGTATTTGACGTGGAAGTCCAATCGTTATGTGTGGCTAGCTGCCTTTACTCCAATGATGTTAATTGCTATTTTGGTGTTATTGAATATTGCGTTTACTAGTGCCAATTTTGAAATTGATTCACAAATTGTCACAGCGTTCAACGATCTTGATGTTGCCCCTGAGTTTCATCTTGCGTTGTTGATTGGTCAAACCGTCATCAATGGCTTTCTCGCTGGGATTACGATCAATGCGTTATTCGCTTTGGGGGAAGAAATTGGTTGGCGTGGTTTCTTACAAAAAGAACTCGGGTTTTTGGGATTATGGAAATCTGGTTTATTGATTGGTGCGATCTGGGGACTGTGGCATGCTCCACTAGTCATTCAAGGATATAATTTTCCGCAAAACCCTATGTTAGGAGTCGGTATGATGGTTCTTGCTTGTGCGCCACTTGGGTTGATCATGAGTTACTTTGTTCAACGCAGCGGAACCGTCATGAGTGCAGCATTTTTCCATGGTGTGTTTAACGCAGTAGCTGGAATTGGATTGGTTGTTCTTGATACCTATGTCGACTACATCCACAACCCGTTTGGCATCGTAGCCATAATTGTCTATTCCAGTCTTGCCGGGTTCTTGTATGTGCTAGAACGCCGACGACAACGAAAAATTATTCTATAAACCTAGCCAATATGAATTTTAATAGTGCACATTTTGTTAGGACGAACCAAACGATATGATACGATAGATTTACAACAAATTACACAACGAATTACACGACGGTTAGTGAAGGAGAATAGCAATGAAAAAAATATTAGTATTAGCGTTTGTCGCATTTCTTGCAGCGTGTGCACCAGCAGAGGAAGCACCGCTACGAGTCGCAATGGATTTAAATTATCCCCCTTTTGAAACAGTTGATGCAGACAATAATCCTGTTGGAATTAGTGTTGATGTCGCTGTTGCACTTGGTGAGTATTTAGGTCGTGAAATTGAAATTGTAAACACAGGCTTTGGTTCAATGATTCCAGCATTGAATGCTGGTGACGTTGACATTATCATCGGGTCAATGAGTATTACTGAAGCTCGTGCAGAAGTGGTTGATTTCTCAGATCCTTATTTCTACTTTAAGATCATATCCTTAGTCAACAAAGGATTTGCTGACGCAAATGGCTTAACAGAAGATTCAACAACCGAAGAATTGTTAGCGTTGGATGATGCCCGATTTGTTGGAATTGTTTCACAAGTAAGTGCTACCATTCCACAATCTTATGGCAAAGACGTTTCTGAATCCCCAGACTTGCCATCGGCAATTCTGTCTGTGGCTCAAGGAACCTCGGACATCTTATTGATGAGCGCGTTCCCTGTAGCGAATGGATTCCAATCAAACCCTGATACGACCATCATTGTTTATGATGCCTTTGTATCCAGTCCTATTGGGATGGCAGTTCGCAAGGGAGAACCGGATTTATTGAATCAAGTCAATGAGTTTATTGCTCAAATGTCTGACTCTGGAAGTACATATGATGTATTGTCCGCTAAGTTTGAAGAAGAAGTAACGTCAAGATTAGGTCGATTTGGATTAGAATTCTTCATTAATGAATAAGGTAATCTCGTATGTTCTCGCGATTGCAACATTTGCGGCGTTTGCCGCATTTGTTGTGTTGCGACAACAAACACCATTTCGACCCGAGTTATTAGACGGCTATAATGCATTGGTTCTTGAAGGATTCTTCAACACGATCATTATTTCAATCATCTCTTTACTCGGAAGTGTTGTTTTGGGATTCGTTTTTTATCTATTATCGGTCTCTAAAGTCCGATTTTTTGAAGCGTTTACTGATGTTTTCACTGAGATTATTTACGGAACACCCTTACTTGTTATGATTGTTGTCATGGCGTTTGTGATTGGACCGGCCTTTGGCTCGTTTAACCGAAGCCTCATGGGGACATTAGGGTTGATCATTTACATCACCCCTTATATGACAAATATTTACAAATCCGCGTTCTCAAGTATTGGCAATGACCAATACATGGCGATGGATTTGTTTGGATTCACCCCGTACCAACGATATCGATACATTATTATTCCTCAAGTCGTGCGCATTTTAATGCCACCAATGATGAATAACTTCTCATTGATTATTAAAGGGAGTGCACTCCTCAACGTGCTCAGTTTGACGGAATTATATTATGCGATTCGCGTTGTTCAATCACGCACGTTTGCCTTCGTTGAAGGATATTTATTGATGTGGGGGCTATATATCATTATTACCATTCCACTGTCACAACTTACCAAATATGTTGAACGTAGGTGGTCCACATGAAACTATCGATTAGAGGCCTAACACATACATACGATGTCGATGTCATCAATGATTTGTCGCTGGAATTAAGTCAGTACAAATCGATTGCTCTGATTGGGGTTTCTGGGTCTGGAAAATCAACGCTACTTCGTATTATGTCGGGATTAGAACAACCAACCATAGGTGAAGTTTGGATTGATGACTCACCAGTAAGTGACCCAGAGTATCGCAAACATGTTGGGTTTGTGTTTCAACATCACAACTTGTTTCCTCATCTCACGTTGAAACAAAACATTACCCTTGTTTTGGAAAAGACGCGTGATATGGGCAAAGAAGAAGCTGAAGCGATGGCGGTGGCACAACTCACTGCATTGCGGTTGGAAGACCAAATGGACAAGTTGCCAAAGAACGTATCGGGGGGCCAAGCACAACGTGCTTCGATTGCTCGCGCATTGTCCCTTGATCCAAATATCATCTTCCTAGATGAACCGACCTCGTCGCTAGACCCGATTCTTACGTACGAAGTCTTAACGGCGGTTGAAGAGTTGCGTGATTCTGGAAAACAGTTCATCTTTGTGACTCACGTGATGAGTTTTGTTCGTGATTTTGCTGACTATGTTATCTTCATGGAAAACGGAAACATTGTTGAACAAGGCCCTGTTAGTATCATCGAAACACCAACCAGTCAAAGTTTGAAAGAATTTATGAAAAAAGTGCGATAAAAAACCCCGAGAAAATAGTCGGGGTTTTTACTTGGCTGTTCGGTACATCAAACTCATTCTTGGATTTGTCGATAATGTGTCACGATGACGATCGATAAAGGACCAATATAGTTGATGAAACGGACAAGCAGTTGGTCCTTCTTTGACCTTGGGGTCAAAGTAACAAGTTGAACAGTAATCGCTCATTTTATTGATGTAATTTCCGGTTGAGATATACGGCTTGGTTGACATCAGTCCTCCATCTGCGTATAGCCCCATTCCGTGGACGTTAGGTGTCACAACCCAATCATGGGAATCAATGTACATGCTATTGAACCAATCGGACACTTGAAGTGGTTCTACGCCAATTAAATTTGCATAGTTTGACAGAATCATTAATCGTTGGATGTGATGATTGTAGCTATTGGCGATGGTTTCTTGAATTGTTTGATGCAAGCAATTCATTGATGTATCTGCGGTCCAGAAGAATTCCGGTAAATCTTGATGGTTGTTTAAGTGATTGATTAGTTTGTATTCGGGCATTCGCTCTTGATATACACCACGGATGTATTCTCGCCATCCAAGGATTTGACGAATGAACCCTTCGACCGCTTCGATGGGGGCTTTGTTCGCCTCATACGCTTGTAATACCCGGTCTACGACCTCTTTGGGCGATAACAATCCATTGTTCATATATAGTGACAACAACGCATGAGACATAAATGGATTGCCCTGGAGCATTGCATCTTGAACAACCCCAAAGGTTGCCAAATGATGGGTAATAAAGTGTTGTAACGCATCCAGTGCTTGCGCCCTTGTGACAGCGTAAAAGAACGGCGTATCACTTTTTGGATGATTTGGGTATTCTGTCGCAATGCGCTCAATCACTTCTTGCGTGATGGAATCGATGCTAACAGGAGCTGCAGGGGTATTGACGTAATCCTTGGGCGCTCGTTTTCGGTTTTCTCCATCAAACGAATATTTTCCTAAATGTGGTTTGTCGTTGTCCATTAAAATATTGAATCGCTTGCGCATCATGATGTAAAAGTTTGCCATTTTCCAGTGCTGTTGCTCACTAAACCATTGATGAAGTTCGAAAGCAGTCAAATAGAAGAATTGGTCTTCAATAAACGTTGCGTTCTCAATATCCAACGTATCAAGCGCTGACTGTAATTCATTGATGGTTGCTGTATCGATGGGTGAAACAAAGGTGACGACGTTAGATGCTGCATCGCACAATGATAAACATGCTTGAATATCCAATTCCCTTACAACAACAACATTGTAGCCCTCTGTTTGAAGTTCTTGGGCAAAGTGTTCAACAATACTATGATGAAACACCAGACGAAATTGATGATACGGATACCTAGTATCCATCGACGTTGGTAACATCAAAATGATTTGGTCGTCAAAGGTGATGGACGATAGGTCCAAATAGAGTCTTGATGCTTGATGTGAAAACAAATATAGTTGTTTTATTGCCATGGTAGACCTACAATCGGATCAGGATAACCAATGGTTGAACGTTGGCTACTAGACAGTTTGTTTACGAGGTAACGTTGATGGATTGGTAGCGCACTTAACTGAGGTAACCAACGAACAATGTACTCGGTTGATGCATCATATTGCGTTCCTTGTTTCATCACATTAAAGATACGGTGATCTCTTGGATCATTCCCAACACCCGCAACATATCGCCAGTTACCAACATTACTTGACACATTATAATCAAGCAAATACGTCTCAAACATGGTTGCTCCAAGCGACCAAGGAAGCTTGCAGTAATGAACAAAGAAGCTTGCGACATTTTGTCGTCCTCGATTGCTCATCCAACCTGTTTTCACCAATTCCTTCATGTTTGCGTCAACAAGGGGGTATCCTGTTTGTCCTTGTAGTATTGCCAAAAAGAGAACTTGCTGCTTGGATGTCAGTTGAACAGGAAAATCCCATGGTTGAAAGAAGAATTGTTGTTCTTTAAGGTGTGTAAAGTAGAAGAAGTCTCGCCATAATAATTCAAACCATAACCAATAGGTAGATTCATTTGCTCCATGAATTGCTTCCGCTTCTTTGAGTGTTGCGTAAACTCTTCTTGGCGACAATGTTCCTAACGATAAATGCATCGATAGTTTGGAAGAATCATCCCAATCAAACATGCCGTTTCGTGTTTCTTTGTAAGTGCGTACTTTTGCACTTTCTATGCAGTAGTATTGGAGTCGATCAATCGCGTGCTCTTCTCCGGAAGGTATCAGCACTAACACTTCTTCAAAACCAAGAGATTTGATTGAGGGTAACGAATATCGCACTCCATCCTGAAGAACATTTGGGCATTCTTGAGGCGCAGAAACCACAACAGTTTTTTCTACTTGTTTACGAAATGAAGTAAAAACGTCAGGGGTTTCTTCAATCGAAAAACCAAGCTGATCAGGATGAATCAACGAATAGCTTAAGCTTTCTTGAAATGTTGATTGATCGAATACTGCTTTCATCGCAAGGAACTGTTTGTGTTCTTCGGTTCCGGGATAGTCATTGTAAAAGACGGTTTCAATACTACTGGGGTTGACCTTAGCTTCTATATCAGCAATATTTTGTATCACAAGTAATCCAATCCCTAGCGTCGTTAGTCGTTGGTGTAAGGATTCGATTGCTTGGTATATCGCGTTGGCCCTAGCATCTGAGATTGAGGGCAGCCCCTGTATTATTGTTGTTTTTTTGGGAAATAGTGTTACTGCAATAAGGGGGTTGCTACTTTTTGTTGCTGCAATAAATGCTGGATTGTCATCTAGACGTAAGTCATAGCGAAACCAAATAATATTGTGTTGTTCCATAATTGCCCCCATTGAAATTATAGTACCATGACATAACTTGTTATTCTTTTACGGACGCTATATGAGACGAAAAAAAAGGACTATTGTCCTTTTTCATTGCTACGAAGAAATTGTATCGTAGTTCGCACCATGGCTCCGGTACCAAAGTTATCACTATCGGTTGCGCTACCTGCTATATCGCAGTGAACCCATTTCGTTTTCGGTTCAATGAATTCCTCTAAGAATGCGGCAGCCGCGGAAGCACCACCACTTCTTGTACCTGCATTATCGATGTCTGCCACTTTACCTTGGATTGCTTTTTTAAAGAATGGACCAATGGGTAGTTCCCATGCAAGTTCATTTGTTTGCTCTGCTGCTTGCAAGAATTGATTGACCATGCTTTTTGAATTACTAAATACGCCAGTATATTTTCCTATGGCAACGATAACAGCACCAGTCAACGTTGCAAAGTCAATGATTCGTGAGGCACCTTCTTTGGTTTGAGCAAACCATAAGCATCTGCAAGTGTCAATCGACCTTCTGTGCGGTAGAGAGAAGATTTCCAATCGTTTGCCGTTTTGCACAGTAACAAGCATCATCAGGAACAAGGGCTTCCACTCACCATATTGTCGGTTGGAAACAATAATCAATACAATCATTCTCTTTGAGTTTTAATGTCGCAGCTGCTTCAAGGGTTCCTAGTACTGTTGCTGCTCCACCCATATCCAGATTTCATATTCTTTGAGTTTGTTTGATGTTGTATCCACCCTGTACATCAAAAGATTAGTCTCTTTGCAACAAGAGCAATCAGGTCCTCATTTCTTTTACCTTAGTATTTTAATAACAATAAGTTTTGGTGGAACCGAAGACCATGGTTGACTGTAAAAAGGCAGTCATTCCTAAGGCTTCGATTTCTGGTTGTCATATCTTATATTCCAGTTTCAATCGTTTGGCCAACTACCCATAGTCAGCTGGTGAACTGTTAAATAGTTATATGAGGTAAATTCACTAGTGTTTTTGCACTGTTTGCCCCCGTACTAATAATTACCGCATCCACCAATTTCAGATGTTAAGATCGGTTTGGCTATAGTAATATACATTGATTGCAACCGCAGGTTCGCAGTGCTTTTTAATTGATCAGACATGGCTTGTCTAGCACAACTCTTCAGCAGAAGCGTGCCTTCTGTCACTTTGGTGACTTTGAGACAAACGAATCAACAAACAAGCCCACATCACGTTTGAGTGCCTTGGTGACTTTTGAAAGGGGAGTTCTGATATTCACTTTCTGTTTTTTTCTTATCTCCCTAAACCCACTACTACTTGCTTCCTGGAGCAGCTAGTCCTGAGGTTGGTTGAAATCAGATTAATTTCACCGTGAGGTTGATAGAATTCCTCTTTTTAATGATTTCTTTAAGTATCACCAGGTATATCAAATTGAGGAAAGGCTGTAAACCTTTATCAAAGCATCAGAACGACTATGGTTTCTTTGATAAGACTGTATGGGTGTTTTTTGCTTGGATAAACATAGGATTCTCCTTTATATAAAGTTTAGTAATCATACCTCACAGGCTCATTAGCGGAAAGGGTGAATATATGCCAGCGTTTGTGTATAAAGGTCTATAATGAGTTTGGATTAGAAGGATTTCTATAGTATACTGATTTAACTAGCGAGTGATTTATCGACTCTGTTCCTTATGTTACGATTTGCATCTGGATTTTTCTTCAATACATGTTTAATGTTGTTGATAGTATTTATGCGGGTCAATTTGGGTACGGATGCATTAGCGGGTCTTGCGTTGTCATTTCCAATTTTCTTTTGATTATTGCATTAAGTGGAGGTGTAGGAAACGGGACTTCTGCACTCACTGCGATTGCCCATGGCAAGCTTACGCTTGAAGGAATTTCATCCAACTCGTATTGAATGCAACTGCCTTATCTATAGTATTGGTGTCGTGTTTGGTTTGCTGCTCCATTTGCGGTAAGTCGTTGTTTCAGTTGATAGGTCTTCCAGTGAATGCCGCTTGGGAGTAGAGTATGCAGACCATTTTCTTTGGTGTTATTTTTACCTTAACTTCGCGTTCAATGGAATGTTGAGTTCGCAAGGGAGATACCAAAACCATTTCGTAATTACTTGATCTAAGTTCTTCTTAAATTTAATCTTAGACCCATTATTTATTTTTAGTTTGGTTTGGTCTTCCAGCCCTTAGTGTTGCTGGGGTTACTCTTAACGATTGTTGTTCAAGCAATCGGTACCTGATATTGCTGGCATATAAAGTGACTACCTCGGATGCATTTGATTGAGTTGTTAAGAGCAATCTACGGTGTGTAGGTCACAACAAAGATCTCCTTCGACAAGAATTCCAGCCTCATTGAATTCAATAACGATTGCGCTTAGTTAATTTGTGATCAATTACTTTGTCTTATTATATGGGGGCGATACAACGATTGCCGCTTATGGAGTAAGTTGCGCATTGAACAATTGATCTTGTTACCAACTATTGGCTTGACGTTGCTGTATTAGCATTGTTGGACAAAGCTTTGGCGCTGGGACACAACCCAAGTTCATGAGTACGAGCGTTAACTACCAAATATGGTGTGATAATCATGGGTGCTGGAATGGCGTTGTATTCTGTTTGCTCCATACTTGATACAGATATTTGATCGAACCCCAGCCATGGTGGATGCTGGTGTGACATTACTTGCATTGCTACACTAGTCTTCATAGCTTACATTCATTTAAGACATTGATGCCACTCAGTTACTTTGCAAGGAAATTAAACAGCCTAATTTTGCAATTTACATCGATTTTCAATGATTATTACCATTTGCTGTGTTCTACTTTTGGGTACAACACTTGGTCTTGGATTTTTAGTGTGGTAGGAACATTGTCTTTGTGAACTGGGTTGCAGTTGCTATATCGCTTTAACATACCAACCGTGGTTGGAAGCGTCTCACGCCTCACAATGTAAAATTTTCACAGTATGCATGAATATTATAAATCAAAAATTATGTTTCATAGAACTTGTTTTGATTTTCATTCAAATATTATTTATGGTAGATAAAAGGAATGTAAATCTTCTTTATTTTGATTATAAAACTAAAAATTATCCAGTGGCAGGCACCAGGCCTGAAGGAGAATAAAATGGGTAAATAAAATTAGTTGTTGATAGTATGTCCTTAGTTGACTTAATGAAGGATAAATTAGATGCTGATGTTCTTCGTGCACTCGTAAATTTTGATGAAGAATACGTTGATGGAACAGATTTGTCCCAGAACAGTTGGCCATAATGTTGACTGCTAAACCTGGTGTCCCTACAAACATCCCAGCTACGATTGGTAACCGTTGAAACGTATGAAGAAGCGAAAAGAGGCGGTTATACCGATGTGATTGTTATTACAATGTCGGATGAATTAAGCCCAGTGGAACGTATGCAAATACTATTGCTACCAAAGACATGGTAGAAAGGAATTAATATTCACATTGTGAATTCAGTGATGGTTGGATTGAATATCAACTAATGACAAAGCAAAAATGATTGATCAGGAAGAGAGTCTCCCAGAAGAGATTGTCGCCCAGTTAGAAAGCGTGAAAAGCAGCTACAAAATCTATATGGTCGTTGGCGACTTGAATCTATTACACAAAGGTGGACGCCTTAGTACGGTGAAATATACGATGGGTCAACTGGCTGAAAGTCAAACCAATCTTAACGGTAAAGGTGACTGGTTCAATTGAAGCAGCAGGTAGTACTCGTACAATGAAAAAGTCAGTTGATTTGTTATTAAAAACCATTGCGACAAAATATCCGAAAATTTCCGAACTCGCCATCTTGCATTCGGATGCGCCTGGTCGCTGGAAAGCGTTGTGAGAACTTATTGAAAACAAGAACACCATCGATTGAAATTATATAGTTGGTTTCAACCATTGGTGCTCACGTAGGGCTAGGTACTGTTGCCGTTACGTTTGACCGCTTGATTTGTGTGCTCTCTAGAAAAAGACACTTTAAAGGTGTTCTTTTTCATTGATAAGTTATAAGAAGAATGCACCCGACAACGGCACCAATCATCGTGAAACAGGATTGGTCTTTGTCTTGGTAGAACGACAAAGGAGACGATGACAAGCAACAATGGAAGTAGACTATTCGGTATTGATTCCAATACAGCTTGATCGAACAATACCCAAGTGACTTATTGCCATCAAGGCGATGCTTGCAATACTAACACCTTGCAGTACAGGTTTTTTAATAAAGGATGGTCTTTGAATTTGTCTACCTGCGGATATAACAGCATTGAAGAAATGATGAATGATGGCGCAGATATAGCAATTGTTGCAAGGAGTTGCTCCTGGAAGATCCCCCAAAATAAACCCCACAAGGTTGCGGTTGTGAAGATGGGTCCTGGGTTAGTGCCTATTGCGACAGCGTCAATCAATTGATTCGATGTAATCCAGCCGAGTCGTTCCACAAAATCAGCATTGAAATAAGCTAACAGAACGTAGCCGCCACCATAAGATGGAGTCAATCTTTAACATCGTCATAAACAATAAAATATCGTTGAGAAGGGTTCGACGACTCGAAATTGAATTGAGGACGCTGAATCGCACCATCGTAACGGCATAAATGCAAGTAACCATAGCTCTCAGCGAATCAGTTATAAATAATGCCACAACAATAATCAAAACGAACAAGCTTCTTGCGACCCATGTTGTTGAGATTTTTTGTGAGCCGAATCAGAATGCGATTGCGATTACTGCAATAATCACCGGAGTGATTCCTGCAAGCAACCGATTGAAAACTTCAAGTGACTCAAAACGGGTATATACAAGACTTAAGAGTAAGACTAAGACAAACGCAGGAAGATGAAACTGATTCCTGCAGTAGCAATCAATTGATTTTTGCGCGGTGATAACCAATCAAACTCGCCATTTCTGTCGAGTTTGGTCGGGGATGATTGATGACAATCATTTGAAGAAAGGTTTCCTGCGTTAACCATTGTCGCCGTTGCACAAACTCTCGTTCCATCAATCAATGTGTGTGCAGGACCTCAAATGCGTAGAGACCAATGTGAAAAACGCAGTAATAATTTCAATATTTATTTTTCATAGTCCGATAATATCATGATAGTAAGCCTTATTTTGCCTTGTAAAATAGAATTTACAGATTACTATTGCACATTACGAAGTAGTGGGTTATAGTAGAGATACATTACTTCATGTAATAAGTAATAAATGAAGAAGGTGCTAATGGATACTCAATTTAAAAAGGCATTATCCCGAAGTGTGTGTGTTATCAGAACTCGATAAAACAGACAACTATGGATATTTGCTTGTGAAAACATTATCAACATTTAGGGTGGTGAGAGCACCATTTACGATGCTTCGCAAACTAACGCTAGAAGGCATTTTGGATCAATATGAAATGGAGAGTGCTGATGGTCCTACCGTAAGTATTATCGGCTTACTGGCAAAGGCAAAGAACGGGCTCATCAATTAAAAACAGGTCAACACATTCCATCAAAAGTAAATAAAGTCTTAGGAGGATCAAACGATGAATAAACATGAATTTATTGCTGAATTATCTGTGTTACTGAAAGTCAAACAAGAAGACAAACATCATTGAAGAATACGAAAGCTATATTACAGAAGCTCTAGCTGACGGAGAACGAAGAAGATATCATAAGTAGTTTGGAGACGCCTGCGCAAATTGCTGAGCATGCAAACCTGGAGCTGGGCATCGATGCCAGAGCAGTCTCGATACATCTGATAAGTCGACCCAGTTCCCAAAGAATTCAAAGAAGTTCAGATTTCTTTAATGAATTAGACGACGAGTTGGAAAAAGCGTTCAAGGCAGTGAGAAAGCGATCAAACGAGGCAGGAGAATCGATCAACAAGTCCATCAAAGGCATCTTTGGAGCACTGTTAGGCAAAGTCATGGATGGTGTGGATAAGTCGATCGATGAATTATTTATGGTTCTTGACATCAGACGGCCTCGGTTGTAGCAGTACGTTTGATAATTCCAAGTGGAGTCGTATCTGTCACTGCAAACAAGTGACGATTCAAATTGATGATGAAAACTCTGAATCACTATTTGTAGAACTTGTTCAAGGTCAATCCCAGTGGATAGTCAAGTATTTGCCGAGCTTCATTAAAACTAGACATTGCGTTTCCAGAGACGAGTCAACTAGTGATTCGTGTGCCGCTGACTAGCATTAAGTTTGCTGAGAAAAAACGCTTGCGATTATATATTCCAGAACAGATGGAGCATATAAGCATCCGTTCCAATTGCCCGGTTAGCTTAAAGGACGTATCGACAAACATAGATTTGAAGGGTAGCCATGTGTGTACCATCAAAAGTGTCACCATGGAACAATTAACTGTGAGTGTCGAAGATGCGGCTTGCACGATCAAAGGAGCAAGTGTTAAAGCATTGGTTCTCCATGCTAATGATGCGCCAGTATCGATCAAAGATGTCGATGCAACAAGCGTTCAATTACACGTTATGGATGGACCTGTGTCGATGAGTGGATTGCATGTTGATTCTTTGTGGATGGAGACAGGGGATGGACCAAAGACGGTTCGCCACTCCACCATCAAGGAAATGATCGTTCAAAGCACGGGCGGACCATTTAGTATGAAAGAACTTCACGTTGATGTGTTAAAAGGCCAAGTAGAAGGACATGCAGTCCATATGAAAGATTGTGTGGTCAAAGACAATCAACTGGGGGAAATCCGATGAATAAAGAAGTGGTACGTTGGATTGTGTATGGGTTTTTAGGATTGGTAGCACTGACCATTGCGCTTGAATTGTTACCGTTTGTTTTGATTGGTGGATTGGTTTATTATGGCTATTTACGTTATGGAAAACGAGGAGGTCTTCGATGATTTCATTACTGCTACGATTGTTCTTGGTTGGGTTTATTTTGAGTGTTGTCGTCCAAGCGACGGCGTGGATGGTTCCTTACATCGTTGTTGGTTACATTGCGATGTACGTATACCAGCGTTATCAAAAGCGTGAAACGAGTCTATAATGACTCGTTTTTTGTACAATAGAGACAGAGGAACGCAAATGTTAAAATTCAAAGCAGATAATATTGGTTGTGGTGATTGCCGGATGAAGGCGGTTGGAAACTTGGTGTCTAGTGGTGCAAAGAAAGTGTCATTTGACATGGCCAAATCACAAATCGTTGTTGACCAAGGCCCACTTTCAACCGAACAGGTCATTGAGCTGATTGAAAAAGCATCCATCTTTGTGGAAGGGCTTGTCACAGACATTATCAAATTCAAAGTCGAGTTTCAGCCAAATGACGAAGAAGAATTGTCCAAACTACTACAAGCACATCAACCAGAATTCAATGAACCAGGTACGATTACGTTTGATTCAAGTGTCGATGTGTACGACATCGAAGACTTACTGAGTGTTTATGGGTACAAGGTCCAACAAGTCATCAAAACATAAGCGGGGAATCCCCGCTTTTTTTTCGCTCTCATAGCGGATATGATGTTGAATTTGATACAATAAGAAACGTTAAGAATCCACAAAATCACGGTTTTGGAGGCTGGATGAAACGAGCTGACATTGTCTTAATTGTAGTGATTTTAGCCGCCTCAATTTTGGGATTTTTTGGATTGCGCCAAGTGTCTGATACGTACTTTTTAGAAATCATTTTTGATGGTGAACGAATTCATTACGAGCAATTGAATGAGTCCTCCACTTCAAATTTGGTGATTGAACGGATTGGACGTGTTGAAATTGAGATTGTCAATGGAGTGGTTGATGTTGTTTCAGCATCGTCAAACCCCAATCAGATTTGTGTGTATGCTGCTCCTATTTCGCAAGACTCGTGGAATCCTAATATTATTTGTGCACCCAACCGTTTAACAATACGAATCATCGGTGGTGCACCTGTTGTTGACGTCATAATTTAAAGGCAAATGAATGAATGTCATTGAAGTCAAACATCTTGATTATTATTATCGATTGGAAGAAGGTCTTGTTGTGCAGGACATGTCTTTTACGGTGCAAGAAGGAGAATGGGTGACCATTCTTGGGCCAAACGGCTCTGGAAAGTCTACCTTATCCAAGCTAATCATTGGATTGATGGATGCCAAAGCAGGAGAAATCTATCTTTATGGCGATCGCGTTCATTCTGGAGCGTATGACATTCGTCAACATGTAGGCATGGTGTTTCAAAACCCGGACAATCAATTTGTTGGCTCGACTGTGAAGGACGACATTGCGTTTGGCTTAGAAAACAAACAACTTCCTAGGGAAGTGATTGAACAACGGATTCAACATTACGCCTCACTCGTAGGCCTTCAACAATTATTGGATGAAGAACCACATCATTTATCTGGTGGAGAAAAACAGCGGGTTGCGATGGCCTCAGTGCTTGCGTTAGAGACCAACATCATTATTTTGGATGAGGCCACGTCGATGCTTGACCCACTGGGGCGAGCTCAAGTTCTTGAAACCATTCAACAACTCAAAGGAATGAATAAAACGATTCTTTCCATCACACATGACATTAGTGAAGCGTTACTTGCTGACCGTGTGTTAGTGATTGATCAAGGCAAGATTATTGCGCAGGGGACTGTTGCCGATGTGTTTGCGCAAACAACTGTGCTTCAACAAGCACGGTTGGATGTGCTACCTTCGATGAAACTTCACCAAGCATTGGTGGCCAAAGGCTACCGTAATGACGAGGTATTGAGACAATTATGGCAATTACCTTTCAAAAAGTAGGGTATCAATACCCACAACTTCAACAACAAAAATGGGCGATTTCTGAGATCGATCTTTTGATTGAGCCAACCAAGGAATTTGTTGCAGTGATTGGTCATACAGGTAGTGGAAAGAGCACATTGATTCAGCATATGAATGCATTATTGACGCCAACTGTGGGACAGTTGAACGTGTTTCAACATGAAGTAGCCAAAGGCAAACCACTATCGCCGATTCGAAAACGTGTCGGTATGGTGTTTCAATTTCCAGAATATCAATTGTTTGAAGAGACAGTGGAACGTGACATCATGTTTGGACCACTCAATTTTGGCGTGTCCAAAGACGTTGCAGCCGCAAAAGCAGCAGAGGTATTGTCTGTTGTGGGGATGGATGAATCGTTTCTTTCACGGTCTCCATTCTCGTTATCTGGTGGTCAAATGCGACGAGTTGCGATTGCGGGAATTTTAGCAATGGAGCCGGATATACTTGTTTTGGATGAGCCTACGGTGGGTTTAGATCCTGCAGGACAAGAAGAGATGATGAAGTTGTTTACTTCTTTGCATGATGATTATCATAAGACATTAGTCATAGTGACGCATGACATGAACATTGTTGCAGAATACACCAAGCGTGTGCTTGTGATGAAGGCGGGACAACTAGTTTTCGATGGCTCGCCGCAGGCGTTATTTACCGATGATGCAGCACTTGAATTGTTTGAACTTGGTCGCCCTGACATGATGAATGTACTTGCTAGCATTGCGAACGCGGCGGGGACTAGTAAGGCCGCTTCAGTAATAACATTCGATCAAGTGGTTGCGTATTTATTGGAGCAAAGCTAATGCAAGTTGTCATTGGTCAGTACATCCCAGCCAATAGCTGGGTTCATCGATTAGACCCACGAACCAAACTTGTTGGTTTGATTTTGTTAATTGTTTCAACATTCTTAATTCAAGAATTAATAACAATGTTGAGTTTACTATTTGTAGTATTGGTATTGTTTGCTTCGTCAAAGATTCCCTTGAAACGCTTCTTTCGGGGGATTGCACCACTCTTGTTTTTGCTGACGTTTACGGTCATTTTTCAGCTGTTGTTAAATCGACAAGGAGAATTGTTGTATCAACGAACCGCCTATTTAGGATGGCAACAAGCACTGTTGACCTTGATTGTGATTGTTGTTTATCAGTTATTAAAGCGGGTTACCCGTTATCGCTTTGCGATGTTTGTTCTTAGTTTGGTCGTTGTTTTTTATAGTATTCAGTTGGAGTTTGCTGGTTCTTGGTTGACGTTTGACATTGCGGTTTACCAAGGCGGCGTAGTCTTTGCATTGTTCTTGGTAACGCGAATTGTCATTTTAATTACGTTATCGTCGTTGCTTACGCTAACCACCAAACCAACTGATTTGAACAATGGGTTGGAGGAAGTGATGAAACCACTCCGTCGGTTTAAAGTGCCGACAAATGAAATTGCAATGATGATTGCGATTGCCTTACGATTTATCCCAACTCTTCTTGATGAGGCCAATAAGATCATGAAGGCACAATCATCCCGTGGGGTTGATTTCAATGAGGGAACATTGCGTCAAAAAGTAACCCAGATTATTTCGTTGCTGATTCCGATGTTTATTATTAGTTTTAAGCGTGCTGATGATTTAGCCAATGCCATGGAGGCGCGAGGCTATGCGCCTGGTCGTATCCGTTCTAAATATGTAACGTTCCACATGCAAGTTCCCGACTATGTACTCCTTGCAGTGACGATTGGTTGGATTCCTGTGGTGGTGCTTCTTGGCTTATAGAGTTGCTTGTACGGTCTCTTATGATGGCAGTGCGTATCATGGATGGCAACGTCAACCTCGGGAGTTGAGTGTCCAAGAAGTGATTGAAGCTAGTTTGCAACAACTTCATAATGGTGCTGAGATCAGCATTTATGGTGCTTCACGGACCGATCAAGGGGTGCATGCGCTTGGTCAAGTGTTTCATTTTGACACGACCATCGATATCCCAATTGAGCGAATGGCTTTGGCGATTAACACGTATTTACCAGAGGACATCTTTATTACTGAGGCCAAGGTGGTCGAAGATCACTTTCATGCTCGTAAAAGCGTCCTCAAGAAGACGTATTGTTATAAGCTCATGGTGAATCAGTATTTGCCGCACGAGCGACATCGAATGGGGTTTTATAAAGGCGAGTTGAACCTTGAATCGATGCAACAAGCAATCAAGGAGCTAATTGGAACGCATGATTTTTCCGCTTTTACCCAACATGCCACATACGACTCGTATGATAGAACCATTTATGCAGCGACACTTACTAAAACCGAAACTGGTCTAGAATTAATCATTACTGGTAGCGGGTTTTTACGCCACATGGTTCGCATCATTATGGGAACGTTGTTGCTTATTGGTAGCAATCCATCGGTTAAAATCAAAGACATTCTAGCAAGCAAAGACCGACAACAAGCAGGCTTGAATGTTGCTCCAGAAGGGTTATACTTACTACAGGTGGATTATGAATAAGGGATTGTTTATCACCTTTGAAGGTGGTGAAGGTAGTGGCAAAAGCACGGTGATTCAACAAGTCAAACAACAACTGTTAGACAAACAGTTGGATGTTTTCATTACCCGCGAACCTGGTGGTAGTGGCATTGGGGAAGAAATACGTCAAACCTTATTGAAACATGAAAACACCAACATGGACCCACTCACGGAAAGTTATTTGTTTGCGGCGGCTCGTCGTCAACATTTGATGGAATGTATTGTGCCTAAATTGGCGGCAGATGTGGTTGTGCTGTGTGACCGATACGTCGACTCTTCGATTGTTTATCAAGGGTATGCGCGAGGCATTGGCGTCGAACAAGTCGCTGCAATCAATAAAGTTGTGATTGAAGATTATGTTCCACAATTAACGTTTTTTATCGATGTTTCACCTGAGGTTGCTCTGGCACGGATTCAAACGGGTCGTGACCAAAATCGCTTGGATGTTGAAACAGCAGCTTTTCATCAAAAAGTTTATGAAGGTTATATGTTGCTTGCTGCGCAAACACCTCGCATCAAACGAATCGAAGGTGATCAACCGGTCGAACAGGTGGTTGCTGATATTATGAAATACATCAACGAGTATTTGCATGGATAAATCATTCCATTTTCGTCAACCATACGTCGCAGGACTACTAGAAAAAACCTTCGATAAGAAGCGTTTTTCTCATGCGTATTTGTTTGAAGGCGAGCGGGGGTCTGGCAAAATGGCCTTTGCGTTAGAATTAGCAAAAATGATGTTAGATACGACGTATCCAACCGCTTCAGCAATGAGTAAGATGATTGATGCAAACGCGTATGCGAACTTGTATGTAATTACACCTGATGGAGCAACAATCAAAAAAGAACAAATCACCTATTTGATTAGTGAACTCAATAAAACCTCATTGGTTGAAGGGTCCCGTGTCTACATCATTCAAGACATTGAAAAGATGACCGCCTCTGCGGCCAATAGTTTATTGAAGTATTTTGAAGAACCTCATCCAAATGTGTATGCAATTTTATTGACTGAACAAATCAATCAAATATTAAAAACGATCATTTCTCGTTCGCAGCTAATTCATTTTCAAGCAGTTTCAAAAAATCAACTTCATAATGAGTTATTGCAGGCGGGGGTCAAGGACCCATATGCCGCTCTTGCACCACTTGTGACTAGTACGTTTGAGGAAGCGATGACGTTATCAGAGCTCGATGAATTCCACCAAATGGTTGAAATTATTAAAGAGTTAGGAAACATCATGGCCAACCGATATTTCAACGCGTTTATTTACTTTCGCGATAAGGGTCAGTTCATTGGTCGTGATCAGATTGATTTATTCCTCCAGTTATTGGTATATTATGTTAAAGATGTTGTGAACGAACAGACATCGCAAGCACTTTTGTATCAAGATGCAAAGAGTGTGAAGGAATTGGCCAAACGTCCGCCAAGTGAGTGGTTGCAACTATTAGAATTCTTAATGGAACAGCATGCTCATTTACGATATTATCCGAATGTTGGTCTTATGTTAGATCGTATTATGATGCGTCTAGACAGGAGATCCTATGAATCAAGTTGAAGTTGTTGCTGTTCAATTTACCAAGGTTGGAAAACCTTATTATTATTTGACAAAAGATTTGGCAATTCATGCCGATGATTTTGTTGTGATTGAAACCCAGCGTGGGTTAGAGATGGCAATGGTTCAAGGCGAACCAAAGCTCATTGAAGCAACCAAAGCCGAAGGGGAACTCAAACCAGTCTTGCGTTTGGCAACAGAAAAAGACATTGATACTTATATGAAACTTCGTGAACGTGCGAAAGCTGATTTCTCAACGGCAAAAATCGAAGCCTTCCGTTTGGACTTACCGATGAAAATTGTTGGTACGGTTTGGACACTTGATTCCAGTAAATTAACCATCACCTACACTGCAGATGAACGAGTTGATTTTCGAGAGTTGGTTAGTAAATTATCACGTTCGATGCAAACACGCATCGATATGCGTCAAATGGGCGAACGCGATGCGGCCAAACAAATTGGCGGAATTGGTTCGTGTGGCCGAGAATTATGTTGTTCGACGTTTTTAACAACGTTTGACCCGGTGTCGATTAAAATGGCAAAAAACCAAAACTTGTCATTGAATCCAGAAAAAATCACAGGTCCTTGTGGCAAACTCAAATGCTGTATTTCCTTTGAAGACTCGATGTATACCGAAATGAAAGAAGGCCTTCCTAAATTAGGGTCTCGTGTTAGCTCATGTGGTTGCTCCAGCGGTGGTGGCTGCAAAGTCATCGATGTGAATGTTTTAAAAGAAGCGTTTACCATGGAAACCGAAGACGGTCGTAAGACGGTCACCAAAGAGGAATATCTTGCTGGTCAATGATTTGCTTCATCGCAACGGATTACCAATCGTCCAATCGGACGATTCTTTTCGTTATACGCTTGATTCATTGTTGCTTGCATACTACACACCATTAGCACCATCGGCGACAAAAATCATTGATTTGTGTTCAGGCAACGCTCCGATTCCTCTGTATTTGTCGCTTCGAACAGCCGCTCAGATTGACGCGGTAGATCATCACAACCCCGCAAAAATAAATGGGGAAGCATCCATTCGTTTGAATCAATTGGAGGATCAAATTACCTATCACCTGTTGGACGCGACAACCTGCTATAAAACATTGGGTCACGATGTATATGACGTTGTGACCTGCAATCCACCTTATTTTTCTTCCTCGCAACATCAAATTAAATCGAAGATACCACTGCAAGCATCGGCTCGTCATGAGGTCTCGATTACCTTGGAAGATGTCATTGTCGCTGGCAAACGACTGTTAAAAAACAAAGGGTTGTTGAGCTTGATTCACCGAACCGAACGGTTGGATGAACTATTGCAACTTTGTATCAAACACCAAATGGTTGTTAAAACCATGCGGTTTGTTCATTCGCAAGCAACGGAGCCTGCGAATGTTGTGTTGGTCACCATCAAAAAAGGTGCGAAATCTGGAAGTTTGCAAGTCTTACCACCAGTCATTACACTGGATGAATTTCATCAGAATAGTGAACAAATCAAAGCCATTTATGATGGTCGGTTCGTGCTATAATAGGCTGTTGAGGTGAGATTATGTTACTTGATTTATTAACAACAGAAGAAAAGCATGCGTTCCTAGATATTGCTGTGTACATGGTGAGTGTTGATGGAGCGATACAAGACAATGAGTCGAGTGAGTTACGACGATTGAACAATGAACTTGGGGAAGATGCGAAAAGCTATAAATCCGGTAGTTATAAAACAGCGATTAAATTACTTCATGGGTCTAACCAAGCACACAAACGAATTATCTTATTGAATTTAATCACTTTAAGTATGTCGGATGATTTGTATCATGCAGAAGAACATTCCTTGATCGAACAATTGTTGGAGTCATGGGCCATTTCACCGAAGAAAAAAACCGAACTCTTTCGTTTGGTGTATCAATTAAAAGATTTGCGTGAGAAAGCAAAACTTGTCATCAATGCCTAAAGAACAACCCCAACCAACAACGCTTTATGTCGTTGCCACACCGATTGGTCATTTGAAAGATATGACATACCGGGCAGTGGAGACGTTAAAAAGCGTTGCTTTTATTTGGTGCGAAGATACTCGTGTGACGCAAACATTACTCCACGCCTATGACATCAAAACACCATTGGTTAGTTATCATGACTACACCACTGATGATGAGTTAACCTACCGGTTGGCACAAGCGGCAGGTCAATCCATTGCCTTAGTTAGTGATGCCGGTACGCCCTTACTTCAAGACCCGGGATATGAATTGATTCAATATGCCATTGCCCATCACATTAACATTGAATCCATTCCTGGACCAAGTAGTGTGATCAATGCGTTGGTTGTGAGTGGGTTGGCCCCTTATCCGTTTACCTTTGCAGGATTTATTCCGGTCAAACAAACCCAGCGGGTGACGGTTTTACAAACCTATTTGATGTTGCCACACACAATCATCTTCTTTGATACACCCAAACGAATTCAAGCAACCTTGCAGGCGTTGAAAACATTACAAGTCAACCGACAAGTCGTTGTAGCGCGAGAGATGACCAAACAGTTTGAGACGATTTATCGTGGTTCGGTCGATGAACTGCTCGCAATGGACATCAAAGAAAAGGGGGAACTGGTTTTGTTAATAGGACCCGCCACCCAAGCAAGTGGTGACCCGGTTGAGCAAGTGGCAACCATGGTAGCCCAAGGGATGAAACCTGTGGATGCAGTAAAAACCGTCGCAAATTGGACGGGTGTGACAAAAAGTGAATTGTATGACAAATACAACAACCGCTCAAAATGAGCGGTTGTTTTTTAGCGAGTTAATAATGTTTTTGTCGATGAAAAATCTTGAATATTAAAGGTTAGCAATTCATGTTGTAACCGGTCGTTATCTAATAATTGTTGTTTGATGATTTCATACACCGCAATGTTACCAGTGATTGAACTCGTAAAGATTGGTTTGGAGGATTGCTTGGTCCGTTTAGGAACCAAGGCAAGGACTCGCTCCAAGTCATTGCTGTTTGGTGATATCCATGCGATATATCCAATCAAATTACTATAATATGTGTAAAGCAATGGAATATTTGCCGCTCCGCAATGGGTCGCTAACAATTGTTTGATGTCCAAGTCACCAGTTGCATCGATGACCACGTCATGGTTCTTGATGATTTTTGGTCCCAATGCGCTGGTGTACGTTAACGTTAATGTGTTGATGTTAATGCGGTCGTTGATGTTGTCTAAAAACTTCTTCATAACCGCAGCTTTTGGTAAGCCAATCGTTTTGGTGTTGGAATAGATCAAGCGGTTCAAATCAGATTCATCGATGACGTCTTTATCGACGGCAGTGATGATGCTCACGCCAAAGCGTGCGAGTCCTTCGATGATCTGCGTACCAACACCACCACAGCCAATGACACAAACTCGCATATTGTGAATGCGTTCGATGTCAGATTCGCTAAACAATGGCGTATTTTTAAGATACCGTTTTAACATGACTTCACCGGGTCTATTCTATCTCAGGCGGAGACTTTTCACAAACAAGAATCCATGGGATTGATTGGATTCTTTCTTTCAAAAGGTTACTGGACTTGCTACAATAAGTCAGTCGGAGGCATCATGAAAACACCGTACTATATCACGACCGCCATCGCGTATGCGTCAGGTCGTCCCCACATTGGGAATGTTTATGAAATTATCCTTGCGGATGCAATTGCACGCTTTCGCCGAATGCAAGGGTACGATGTGTTTTTTCAGACCGGTACGGATGAGCATGGACAAAAAATTGCTCAAAAAGCCGCAGATGCAAACGTTACACCAAAAGAGTATGTTGATACGATTCAGCAACAAATTGAATCGATTTTTCAACTTGTCAATATTTCGTATGACAAATTCATTCGCACCACCGACCCAGATCATCAAGAACGGGTTCAAAAAATCTTTACTCGATTGATTGATCAAGGCGATATTTATAAAGGGTTCTATGAGGGGTTGTATTGTGTTCCTGATGAATCCTTTTATTCTGAAACACAACTGATTGATGGTAAATGTCCGGATTGTGGACGCGAAGTCATCCCGATGAAAGAAGATGCGTATTTTTTTAATTTAAAAAAATACCAGCAACAATTGATTGATCACATTCAGGCAAATCCTGAGTTCATTCAACCTGAATCAAGAAAGAATGAAATGATGAAAAACTTTCTGGAAGCAGGACTTGAAGATTTGTGTGTCAGTCGAACCTCATTTGATTGGGGGGTTCAAGTTGTGAGTGACCCCGCTCATGTTGTTTATGTGTGGATTGACGCCTTAAGCAATTACATTACTGGGCTAGGGTATGATGTCGATGGACAACACGGCGAGTTGTATAAGAGATACTGGCCAGCTGATGTGCATTTGATTGGCAAAGACATCTTGCGCTTTCATACCATCTATTGGCCGAGCATGTTACTCGCCTTGGGTGCTGAATTACCCAAACAAATTTTTGGTCACCCATGGTTGATGTCTGCCGAAGGAAAAATGAGCAAGTCTGTCGGTAATACGTTATACACTGAGGACTTGGTTCAATTGTTTGGGGTGGATGCTGTTCGTTATTTTGTCTTACGTGAGACGCCATTTGCGTCTGATGGGACGATTTCCATTGAGATGATGGTCGAACGAATCAATACCGATTTAGCCAACACCTCGGGAAACTTACTGCATCGAACGATTTCAATGGTCCATCAATATTTTGCCGGCGTCATTCCGGTGATGACACAAATCAATGACTTGGATTTAGAAGTGCATACGCTTGTCTTGCAGACAAGCCAACAAGTATTTCGTTCCATGGACAAGTTGAAAGTATCTGAAGCGATTCAAGCCATCCAGGCAACGCTGCGCCGAACCAACAAATACATCGATGAGACAGAGCCTTGGAAGTTGATCAAACAAGGCAACGAAGAAGCAGCAAAAACGGTGCTATATACGATCTTGGAAACGGTGCGTCAAATGAGTGTGTTGTTATTACCGTTTATGCCAACTACCGCACAAACCATCTTGGATCAATTAAAGACAAGTCACCGTGACTTTGCGTCTTTAGCGACATTTGGGCAGTTGGAATCACAGGCGGTAGAACCAAGTGAACCAATTTATCAACGCTTTGATTTGGCCGAAATTCAGGCAAAGTTTGCTGCGTTGCATGCCCCCCTTCGTGAAACCAAACCAGAAATCACTATCGATCAATTTTCAGCGCTTGACATGGTTGTTGGCAAAGTCTTGGCATGTGAAAAACATCCAAGTGCGGACCGGTTACTCGTTAGTCAAATCGACTTGGGGTCAG
Organism: Bacilli bacterium; assembly: GCA_018401215.1. GTDB lineage: Bacteria > Bacillota_I > Bacilli_A > MAG-NZ > MAG-NZ > M30B81. The sequence continues at coordinate 52,400 of JAGYLA010000001.1, forward strand.
GTGATGTTCGCCAAATTGTCTCGGGGATTGCTGACCATGTGACGCCAGAAGCATTTGTTGGGTCTCATGTCGCAGTGGTTGCCAACATGAAACCGATTACCTTGCGCGGGGTGGAAAGTTATGGCATGATTCTAGCCGCAAGCATTGACAATGAACTTGAGGTTCTTGTCGCAAAACTACCGCCAGGAGCGAAAATATCTTGAATCTAGAAATTGAGTTTAAACGGTTATTGACCGTCACCCTTGGATCGTTTTTGGCGGTCTTTGGTTTAACGTTTTTTATTGTACCCAATGAACTGGTCTCGGGCGGATTGACTGGCTATGCGATTCTCACTCGATATGGACTGTCGTTGATTGATGTCGACATTAGTTTGAGTATCCTGGTCGCGATGGTAAACATTCCAGTCATGGTCCTTGGATTCATTGGTGTATCCAGGAAATTTGTGTATTATTCGATGTATTCGATTGTGTTACAAGTGGTGTTGATTGGTTTGTTAGAAAATGTTGAACCGATCTTTGCGAATGATTTGTTTGCAGGTTCAATCATCGGTGGTTTGATTGTCGGCGTTGGTGCAGCCATTACACTAAAAGCAGGGGCATCTCTTGGTGGCCTTGATATTGTCAGTCAGTTTTTTGCTTTGAGATACAACATTAGTGTTGGGTACGTTAGTATTGTTGCTAATGGCGCCATATTGGTACTCGCCTTTTTGTTGTTTGATCCTAACATTGCGCTATATACCTTGTTGATGTTTGTTGTCATTAATATGGTGGTTGACCGCGTTCATACAGCGTACAAACGAGTTCGTTTGGAGATTGTGACAGGTAGTGGCGATGAAGTGAAACAAGAGTTGATTTCTCATTACATCCGCGGTATTACATTGATGGATGGTGTTGGAGCATACACAGGCAGCAAACGAACTGTATTGTTGATGGTGACCCAGTCCCACGAAGTCTATGATGTGCAAAAAACAATCCTAACGATTGATCCAGATGCGTTTATTTCCATGTCCCCAGTGCGTCTGTTGGCTGGTAAATTCAATAAAGTGGTGATTAAGTAATTTATGGAATTTGAAGCGAAGCGTTTATTTTATATTTTTATCGGAGCATTGACATATGCTGCTGGTATCCAAATGTTCATTGTTCCTCAAGGGCTCTATACTGGTGGACTGACGGGATACGGTGTATTGTTTGTCAATTGGATGGCACGCAATGACATTGTGTTGAATTTGGGTGTGGTTGTCTTTTTGTTCAATTTTCCAGCCTATGTGTTTGGCTATTTTAACGTCTCCAAAAAATTTGTCTTTTATTCATTGATTGGGTTAACGATGCAATCGTTGTTGCTTGGATTTGACTTATTTCCAACCTTACCAATTAGTGACCCATTAACTGCCGCAATCTTTGGTGGATTGTTTTTGGGGGCTGGCTTTGCGATTGTCTTGCGGCAAGGGGCAGCGCTTGGTGGGCTGTCGGTGATTTCTCAGTTTATTAATATTCGTTACCAAACAAGCATTGGCTACGTGAACTTGATTGCGAATGCGGGAGTGATTGTGTTGTCGGCTTTGCTATTTTCACCGATGATAGCGTTGTATACCCTACTTGTGTTTGTGATGGTGTCTGTTGTCGTTGACCGCTTGTATACGGCGTATCGCCGCGTTAAGATGGAAATCATTACCGAACATGGTGATGCGATCAAAGCGATGCTGTTAGAAAAGTTTGCTCACGGGATGACCGTTGTTGATGCCAAAGGCGGATATACTGGTAACAATAAATCGTTGTTTTTTATGATTGTTTATTCGCACGAAGCCTATTACATCAAACAAGCAATTGTCTCGCTTGATCCCAAAGCGTACATTACAAGGGAAGATGTTTACATGATGAATGGGTCATTCAAACACGTGCAATTGCCATAGGAGAGGTTATGATTGAAGTTCGCCCATGGGGCTCGTATGAAGTGTTGCTTGATACACCAAGCTACAAGGTCAAACGCATTGTTGTCAACGCAAATCAACAGTTGAGTTATCAATACCACTATAAGCGTCAAGAACATTGGACAATGGTTGAAGGTCAAGCAGAAGTGGTGCTGGATGATGTGACATATTCGCTCACAGCAGGAGAACACATTTTCATTCCGCTCCAAGCAAAACACCGAATTAAAAACACTGGTTCTGTGCCTTTGGTTTTTATCGAAGTACAGACCGGGAGTTATTTTGGCGAAGATGATATTGTTCGTCTTGTCGATGATTATGGACGTCTATAGACGTCCTTTTTGATAGATTAAATCTAGTGAAGTTGCTACAATGATGCGTATGAAACCAACAACCAAGCAATTATTTACTACATTTTTTAAAGTTGGCGCTTTTACGATTGGCGGCGGGTATGCGATGATTCCCGTCATCGAAGCCGAACTGGTCAACAAACAACATTGGTTAACCACCGATGAATTTTATGATGCAGTCAGTGTGGCCCAAGCGATTCCTGGGATTATTGCGGTTCACATGGCGATGAATATGGGATACAAACTCGGTGGTGTCAAAGGGGCAGCGTTTAGTATGCTTGGTGTGATTTTACCTTCGTTTCTAATGATTCTTGGGATTGCGAGTTTGTTCTTGCAACTTGATGACATCAGTCCGCTTGTAACGTCTGCATTTCGGGGAATTCGTGTCAGCGTGGTTGCCTTGATTGTGTATGCTGGATACAGATTATTCAATTCGTCTGCCAATCGTTGGAAGGTGCTGATTGGCGTTGCGATATTTTCCTTGGTGTATTTCACTACTGTCAATCCGTTTTTCGTGATTCTTGGTGTCGTTATTGTTGCGAACTTTTTACCACCAGGAGGACAAACCCATGCGAATCATTAATTTATGGTGGCAGTTTTTCTTGATTGGACTTGTCGCCTTTGGTGGTGGGACCGCAATCATTCCATTGTTGCAACGAGTGTTTGTTGACGATCAAGGGTGGTTGACCTTGCCGATGTTTGTCGACATTATTGGCTTGTCACAAGTTACACCAGGACCGATTGCAATCAACGCCGCAACGTTCATTGGATATCAAACAATCTTTTTGGATTCGGCTTCCATTCCACTAGCAGTGGTCGGTTCAACGGTCGCAACTCTAGGGGTGATTATGATGCCTTCATTGTTGATGGGACTTGTTCTGCGGTTTGAACAACGGGGCAATGTAAAACAACGAATGAATAAGATTCTGTGGTGGCTTCGTCCAGCTTTGGTTGGCTTGATTAGCGTCAGTGCAGTCACGATTGGTGAGTTGTCAATTGAAACTGGATTGCAAGTCGTTTTGTTTGTCATTGCATTCGGATTATTGCTTAGTAAAAAAGTTCATCCAATTGCGATTATCGTGCTTGGAGCAATTAGTGGAATATTGTTGTTTTAAACTGCTTGACAAAGGCTCTTAAGGGTACTAATATAACAGTACTGCGTTTTTAATTACCAGCGATATGACACATTGCATTATCGTTACCATAGAAAGTAGAAAACCATGAATTCATTTATGCAAAAAAAAGAAGCTGTTGAAAGACAGTGGCATGTGATAGACGCGTCAGGAACGCCACTTGGTCGTTTGGCATCTGAAGCGGCTTCCTTGATCAAAGGAAAACACAAACCAACATTTACGCCCCATGTCGATGGTGGCGATTATGTCATTGTGATCAATGCGGACCAATTTGTTTTTACCGGCAACAAGGAAAATACAAAATTATATCGCAAGCATTCTGGTTGGATTGGTGGTTTGAAAACAAGAACCGGAAAACAAATGAAAGAATCCCATCCAGAAAAAGTCATTCAACTTGCCGTTCATGGCATGTTACCAAAAACCAGACTGGGCGATAATATGCGAGTTCGTTTGTATGTTTACACCGACAGCAATCATCCACATGTTGCCCAAAAACCTCAAAGCTATGTTGTGAAAGGATAATCCAATGGCAAAAGCACAAGTTCAATATTTAGGTACTGGCCGTCGCAAGCAATCCGTTGCTCGGGTACGTTTGCTCCCAGGAACTGGAAAGTTTTTAATCAATACCCGTCCATTTGAAGATTACATTCCTTCGGCACAAACTCGTCTTGATGTGATGCAACCTCTTGTATTGACGAAAACAGAAAAGAATTATGATGTATTAGTCAATGTGTATGGCGGTGGCGTCTCAGGCCAAGCTGGCGCAATTCGTCACGGAATTTCTCGTGCACTCTTAGAAGTGTCGATCGATTTCAGAGGTAATTTGAAAAAAGCTGGGTTCTTAACTCGTGACCCAAGAGCCAAAGAACGTTACAAATACGGATTGAAAAAAGCTCGTAAATCCTCACAGTTCTCAAAACGTTAATCACGCTAAAGACATGGAAGCATGTCTTTTTTCTATGGTAAAATTAACCCGACTCTTTTAGGGTTTATTGAGAAAAATTAAGGGGTTTTCATATGTTGCATGAGTCATTCGCAAATGAACGAACCAGATTAGTCAAACGATTTGTCCCTGGCTCGCTTGGGCTATTGTTGCTTGGGTTTATCTTGTCGTTTTTATGGATTTATTTTGCTGCACTCATGGTAGTTGGTGCAATCGGAATCGCTGTGTTTATGATTCAACTGCAACGAGCGACCGCTTCATTCAAAGACACGATACTGGACCGTGTGTTGGAAGAATTTTTTGAAGAGTACTCTCACAACAAAACAGCAGGACTCTCGTTGTTTGATGTATTGGAATCAGAGCTGCTTGATAAACCCGACCGCTATTTTGCGAATGATTTTATTCAAGGAGTCCATCAAGGGGTTGGCTTTGCGATGTCGGATGTGACGATGCAGCGAGTGACCAGCAATGGTAAAACTACGACCGTGTCTACCTACTTTCGTGGTCCGGTGATGATTTTCGATTTTCATAAGGAAACGAAAGGGAAGTTGATTGTGCAACAAACTCGCCGCGGGAAGTTGTTTACACAATACAAATCGGTTGCATTAGAGAGTGTTGATTTTAATAAGCGATTTCGCACGTATGCGACCAATGATAAGTTGGCGTTCTTTATTTTAACGCCGCATTTTATGGAACGGATGCAACGCTTGGAAGATGAAATTCCTGGCAATTTTTATTTTTCATTCATTAATGGGAAGATGTATGTCGCACTTCATAACAATCAAGACCTCTTTGAAGTCAATATGTTTGGTACAATTAGTGAGAAGATTTATGACCGGTTCTATCATGAAATAAAAATTATAGTGGATTTGATCGAAGAACTTCGACTCAATCCCAACTTATAGGAGGAATGCATGGAATTTCTTTATCTTGGATTAGGTATTGTTGTCGTTGTTGGGTTGTGGTTTGTCTCTACCATGAACCGTTTTCGTGTGTTGCAAGTGAAAATCAATGAAGCACTTAGTGGTATTGATGTGGCGTTGACCAAACGTTTTGATGTATTAACGAAAATGTGGGACTTGGTGAAAAAGTATATGGAGTTTGAACAATCCACATTAGAAAAAGTGGTCAAACTTCGCCAAACTGCCAAAGCCACTGTTAGTGATCAACAAGAATTAAATAATGGGTTAAATGAAATGGCATCGCAGTTGAACGTGGTGTTGGAACAATACCCCGAACTGCGAGCAACCGAAAACATGCAAGAATTGCAGCGCAGTGTTCGAGATGTCGAAGAACATTTGCAAGCGGCTCGTCGACTGTTCAACTCCAACGTGTCCATCTACAATCAATCGATTGTTGTATTTCCCAATTCACTTGTCGCCTCAGCGATTCAAGCAACCAAATCAGAATTCTTTGAAGCCGATTCTGACAAACGAACTGACGTCACATTTAACTAATCCCTCGCAAGAGGGATGTTCTTTTTATAGGGTAGAGTCTAAGGTATAATGGAGACAGAAAGTGAGTCCATTCATGGTAAAAACTAGGTTTGCTCCAAGCCCTACTGGCTTTATTCACGTTGGTAATTTACGAACGGCAATTTTTACTTACTTGATTGCCAAACAACAAGGCGGTCATTTTGCCTTGCGAATCGAGGACACCGACCAAGGTCGCTTGGTGGATGGGGCACTAGATGCGATTAAAAATACGCTCACGGCTTGTGGCTTATTGTGGAACGAAGGGCCTGATGTCGGAGGACCTGATGGACCATACATTCAGTCGCAACGATTACCAATTTATCAGCAACACGCTCATCAACTTGTGGAAAGCAAGCGAGCGTATCGTTGTTACTGCGATGAAGCGCGGTTGGATTCACTGCGTGAGCTTGCTCAAGCAAACAAAGAAACCTTTATTTACGATCAGCACTGTTTAACGTTGTCTGATGAAACGCGGGCAAAGTATGAGCGTGAACAGACTCCATATGTGATTCGCCAATTAACACCAAGTACAGGGTCGACCTCATTTACCTGTGAGGTTTATGGTCCGATTACCATTGAAAATGATCAAATTGAAGACCAGATATTACTCAAGTCTGATGGCTATCCAACGTACAACTTTGCCAACGTTGTGGACGATCATTTGATGCATATTTCACATGTTGTACGGGGCAATGAATACTTGACTTCAACCCCTAAGTACACGTTGTTGTATCAAGCGTTTGGCTGGGAAGAACCACGCTACATTCATTTGCCGCTCGTTGTCAAAGCTGATGGAAAGAAACTATCAAAACGAGATGGTGACGCGTACTTCAGTGATTTTTTCAACAAAGGGTATTTGCCAGCAGCGATGGTCAATTATTTGTCATTGCTTGGCTGGGCTCCTCCCACCAATCAAGAGATTTATAGCTTACCGCAATTAGTAGATGCGTTTGATGTCTCTCGCATCAATACAAGTCCTGCGGTGTTTGATGTTGCTAAACTCAATTGGGTCAATGCTCAATGGATCAAAGCATTGCCAGAAGCCGAGTACCTTGAGCTCGTCCTTCCTTTTATTCATGCAGATGTTCAGATCCACACCAAACGTCAACTTGCGAGTTTGTTTCAAGAACGACTCGATTACTTGGCTCAAATTTCTGACCACATTGAACAGTTTTATCATCCGACGCCTGATGCAGAGACACTAGAGTATATGAATGCTTCGGACCATTCTGTGGTACTACATGCGTTTGCTAGAGCATTAGAACCATTAGAGGACTTCTCACCAGCAGCAATCAAACAATTGATCACTGATGTAGGTGTTGCGTGTAGCATCAAAGGCAAAGATTTGTTTATGCCAATTCGAATTCAAACAACTGGGGTGATGCATGGCCCTGATTTGCCTCGATCATTAGCAATTTTAGGGAAGACTGAAGTGTTGCGTCGCTTGAACGGATGAAAAAAGGACTCGTACTTGTCGCCATCTTGTTGTTGAGTGCGTGTGATAATCCACCGTTAGACATCCGTCAAGAACTATTAACAACATTAAGGGCGCAGCGCAGTTTTACTGTTGAAGAATCCTTTGAATGGAATCGCTTTGCGACATTAAATGATGCGCCATGGAACCTTTTAGTTGAACTCAATACCACGATTGATTTTGAAAACAATCGCTATTTTGTCGATCACCAAATCGATGAAGAGACAAATATAAACCGTGTCGTTGAGCGCACGTTATTTGATGCTGCAAGTTATAAAAACATTTATTCACGCAATGCAGCGATTCGCGTGGATCGACAATGGTACAACTTGGAATTGCCCCTGATCAATGCGATTGGATTAGGAAGTATTGACCCGGTGTATGTTGTTAGTGAATTGCTGTTGAACAACTCAGAATTGTATTACAAATCCGATGCGGGAGTAACGGGTGATATTAGTAGCTTTCGAATCGCAGTGGTGACGATTCCAAACGACGTCTTTGAGGACATCCTCGAACACACAGTTGCTCCGTATGTTGATTTTCCTTACACGTACACAGTGACAGCAGAGCTGCGGTTTAATGATGCGTATGAAATTACATCCATTGCCTTTGACTTGAACCATTTGCTTCGTCAATACGAAGATTATTTTAGCGTCCAACAAGGTGCGATGTTTAACTCATTATCAGGAAGCTATTCCTTGGAGTATCGTAATTATAATGCTGTTAACGTGTCAGAATTACCAATTGGGATAACGTTCCAACCATCAACAATCGAACTTGCTGACGTTGCCTTGGCCGTCGAACAGTCCACGATTCTTCAACCACTGTTTACGACCGTGGTTGATCAAGAAACGGGGGAGTCATCGCTGCAAACGACGCTTGTATTTGAACAAGCGGGTCGGATTGCCCTGATTGAAGTGATTGGCATTTCAAAGGGACAAATCGTTTTCAATACTCAGCAGCAGATTGTCAGGATGCGTGCAGACCGACCGTTGCAACTTGAACAGATGAATACAAGTACACCGCTCGATGAATTGTACATAACGATTCGTTATCTTGAGCAGCAACGTTCGAATGTCGTTTTCGAAACATTGAATGCCACTGCACTGTTACAAGCTTATTTTGGCGATTAATTTTTCCAATCGATTTCGTTCAATAACGTGACCGGATTGATATAATGAGAGAACAATGAAACTATATAACACACTAACAAATCAATTTGAGGAACTGCAGCCGATTGTACCTGGACGCATTAGCATGTACGTCTGTGGACCAACGGTGTATTCTCATATTCATATTGGCAACGCAAGACCGTTGATTGTTTTTGATGTCGTGCGTCGATACTTGATGCATCAAGGGTACGACGTTCGCTATGTCATGAACATTACTGACGTCAATGACAAAATCACTGAACAAGCAAGCAAAGAACAAACGAGCGAAGCACTGATTGCCCAAACGTATACGCAAAGTTTCTTTGATGATTTTACGAAGCTACAAAACTTACCACCTTCCTCCTTCATTAAAGTAAGTGATTCGATCGAATCCATCATTCAGTACATCCAACGATTGATTGATGAGGGGTTTGCCTATCAAGTCGACAACGATGTGTTCTTTCGCGTTGAAAAGATTGAAGAATACGGTCGTTTGAGTGGTCAAGTCAAAGCCGATTTGATCAGTGGGTCTCGAGTCGATATCGATCCGCGAAAAGAATCGCCGCTTGATTTTGTGATTTGGAAATCTAACGCGAATGCAGATTCGTTTGTATCCCCGTTTGGTCAAGGCCGACCAGGATGGCACACTGAATGTAGTTGTATGATTGAAGATACCTTTTCATCACTCATTGATATTCATGGGGGAGGGTCTGATTTGCGGTTTCCTCATCATGAAAACGAAATGGCTCAATCTTTAGCATTGAATAATCATACGTTAGCCAACGTGTGGATGCACAATGCCCGCATTGAGATGGGTGATGAAAAGATGAGCAAGTCCCTTGGAAACATTATTGTTGTCAAGGACTTACTTCATGATTACGACCCCAATGCATTGCGATTGTATGTCTTATCCGTCCATTACCGTACGCCATTTTCGTTTCGCTTTGAACAAGTAGAATTTTATAAAACAGAATGGGAACGCATGCAACGCACGATGGTTCAATTGCATGTTGAACTTGATGTTCAACAAGCGTTCAACCAAAAAGTTGATGAGACGTGGATTGATCGTTTGCACGGTGCGATGGACCAAGACTTTAACACTGCGAATGTATTGAGTGATTTGTACGCCATTATGAAATCGATCAATGCTGCGGTTCGTGCCAACGAGTCGCTTGTGATGGCGACGTTGTACAACACCGTCCTTGAGTACAGTTCCGTGCTTGGCCTACGCTTTGAGTTACCTCGCTTGAGTGCAAAAGACCGAATGCTCTATAGTGACTGGGTGGACGCCAGAGAAAGCAAAGATTATGATCGCGCTGATACCTTACGTAGTGCGTTAATGGAACGCGGGATCTTAATGTGAATGCGTTACAACTTGCGTACTTAGGGGATAGCGTATTGGAAGTGTATGTACGCAAGCATTTGTTACAGCAACAAATAGGTTCGATTGAGCAACTGCATAAGCGAACGGTTCATTTTACCAATGCAAAATCACAAGCAAAATTTTTGGAAGAGTTGATGTTAGAGTTGGATGACGATGAAATTGCTACGGTAAAAAAAGGCCGCAACTCTCAAGCCAGCCAAGGCAAAAAGTCAGCAACGATGATTGAATATAAATACGCAACAGGACTCGAGACATTACTCGGTCAATTGTATTTGGATGACATTACTCGTCTAGAGACGGTGGTGCAACGCTACATAGAGATAGGAAGCAATCATGGCCATACGATTAAGCGGTAAGTTTGCGGTAACAACCGCAGCTGAACACGAACGAAAATTCCATGAACTGTATATTTTGTATCAAAACCTCGGCAGTTTGGAATTTGTGATGAAGTATTGTGAAGCCAATCATGTCTCGATTAAAATCATGAAGCGTCCAGAAATGGATGCGATGTTTGGTCAAAAGCATGGTGGGGTTGTTGCGATGGTCGAGGAGTATGAATACGTCGACTTGTATGACATCTTAAAGCAAACGGACTCGCCGTTCATTGTTATCTTGGATGGCTTGGAAGACCCACATAATTTAGGGGCAGTGTTACGAACAGCAGAAGCAACAGGCGTTGATTGTGTGGTGATTCCCAAACACCACTCGGTCGGATTGAACGATACGGTTGCCAAAGTTGCTGTTGGGGCCATGGACTTGGTTCCTGTTGCACAAGTCACTAACATTACCAAAACAATTCAAGAGTTGAAAAAACTTGGATTATGGATTGTTGGATTAGAAGCAGATTCACCCCTGACGTATACCGACGTCGATGGCAACATGCGAATTGCCATTGTGATTGGTAGCGAAGGCAAAGGAATGAGTCGACTCGTGAAAGAACAATGTGACTTCTTAGCGAGCATTCCGATGAAAGGAACCATCAATTCGTTAAATGCAAGCGTGTCTGCTGCGTTGATGATGTATCACGTCTTTCTCCAACGTCAATAGGAGAAGCAATGAACGATTATGAATTGTTGTATTTGATTAGCGAGCGCAACGAAGATGCGCTTGCCTTAATGATTGAAAAGTATCAACCACTGATTGCCTCAAAGTGTTATCACTTTAAGATTCGTCCCAGTGAACGAGACGATTTTATTCAAGAAGGCAATTTGATGTTACTGCATGCGATGAGGATATTTGACCCAACGTACCGTAAGACCTTTACTCGATTTTTTGAGTTGATTTTAACCCGCAAATTCATGAATTTAATGACACCTTCCAGCAAGCAACCGATTTACTTTAGTGAAGAATTGTTTGAAACGATGCGGGTGGAAGAGTCAGTGACCTGGCGGTTAAATGAAGACCACTTAAGGATCGCCAAAGAGACACTGACAGCGTTTGAGTACGACATCTTTGTGGATCATTATCAACACGCTCACTCGATTTCACAGATTGCCGATGCCCGGTTGGTCTCAGCAAAGAAAGTGTACAACACGCTGTATCAGATTAAAACCAAGCTGAAACTCAGACCTGATTTTCTTGACAAGATATGATTTAGTTGCTATATTTTACAAGCGATTGAGGGTATAGTAATGCGTAAAAAAGTCATCTTGGTCTGTGAAGATTGTTTAGCCAGAAACTACCAAGTTCAAATTCAACCTCAGTCAACATCCAGGTTAGTACTAAAAAAATATTGTTCGACCTGTAAAAAACATACAATACATAAGCAAACGAAATAGGAGGCTGTAATGCAGTCAAACAAACCCAATCGAATCATGGAAATCTTAACGACCGAGTACAAAGGCGAGAGTTTACTCTTAGTCTTAATTTCGATTGTCATCATGGTCGTGAGTTCGTACATCATCATTGGTACGCTAGTGATTAACCCTACATTTCCAGTGATTGGTCGTTTCCCGCTTCTTTCGACAATCATTTTTATGGTTTCGGGAGCGGTCGGATTGATTCTTGGCTCATGGCCATTGTTCAAACCAAGCGTTGTTGAAATTCAACGATTAACCCCACCAACCAAAGCGACCTACTTCGACCACATGGTCAAAGTATTTACCTTTATCTTAGTGTTCTTGGTCGTCTTTATTGTTTTTGATTCAATGATTACTGCTACGTTCGGACTCTTTATATAATATGGAAACTGTAGAACGTCGCTGGTACATCGCTCAAACCAGTTCTGGGTTTGAACAAGCGGTTAAAACCAACTTGGAACGTCGAATTCAATCGATGGGAATGGAAGATTTCATCTTTACTGTCTTTATTCCAGAAACCAAGGAAATTGAAATCAAACCAGACGGCCGCAAGGTCGAAAAGATGAAGAAGATGTTTCCAGGATACGTCTTTGTTGAAATGGTCGTCTCAGACGAAAGTTGGTTTATTGTTCGAAACACACCAGGTTGTACCGGGTTCCTTGGTTCAAGTGGTGGTGGTACCAAACCGGTTCCACTGACCAACGATGAAATTGAGCCGATACTGAAAAAATGTGGAATTGTTGAAAGTTATACGATTGATGCCGAGGTCGGTGACCCCGTGCAAATCATTGATGGACCGTTCCGTGGCCAATATGGCTCGATCAATCATATCGATAATGACACGCAAAAAGTGGAAGTCCTTGTTGACATGTTTGGCCGTTTAACTCCGATTGAACTCATGTTTACTCAAGTAGAAGTCAAGAGATGAATTGGATTCATCTCTTTTTTTAGGTGATAGGATGCGTAAATTTCAAGGTTGGGCAGCACTGATTATAGGAGTCTTGCTGCTATTTAATGTGTTTGATGTCGCAAGTGTCTTTGGCTTAGCCATCGGGATGGCTGCAATGGTTGCTGCGACATTGACGTTTTTTACCCGACTCAAAGAACGCCGATTCAGTATCAATTCGGTCCTGGTGGGTGCCTTTGGTATTGCCTTAGTATTAAACCGAGAAGCGGCATTACAAAGCTCGATACGGATGTTAGCGGTCTTAGCGATTATTATTGGAGCATCGAACATGATGCAATATCGTCGTCGCCGAATCGTTGAAGAACACGTACGATTTGGTGGTGGCGCCGCAACAGTCATTGTTGGGATTACGTTACTCATTTTTCCTGGCTTGCCGTTTACCTTACTTCGAATTGTCGTAGCCTTCTTGGCTATTGGGTATGGCTTCTTGCGATTGAATGCGAAAGCTGTGCCATTTACTTCGTTTACATGGAATCAAACCGTTCAACGAAGTATGGGAAATCAATTTATCAAACAAGATGACATCATCGACGTAGAAGCCGAAGAAACAACAACTAAAAAATAGCTGGTTTTCGTTGACTTGAACCAGGACATCTAGTAATATATTAAGGCGTGACTCACGCAAGAAATATCACGTGGTAGAGGAAGCTCGTTGACCACACACACGTACAAGGAGGTGTGATACATGGCAGCAAAAAAAATATCCAAGATGTTGAAGCTGCAGATTCAAGCTGGTAAAGCCAATCCGGCTCCCCCAGTTGGACCCGCATTGGGCCAAGCAGGAATTAACATTCAAGAATTTTGTACTAGATTCAATGATGCAACCAAAGACAAAATGGGAAGCATTATTCCGGTGGTGATCACCGTGTTTGAAGACAAAAGCTATGACTTTGTCTTAAAAACTCCACCAGCGAGTGACTTATTGAAAAAAGCAGCAGGGATTCAAAGTGCGAGCGCGACCGGTCGTTTAGCAACAGCTGGAACGATTAGCCGTGACAAGCTTCGTGAAATCGCTGAAATTAAAATGCCTGATTTAAATGCGAACTCTGTTGAAGCAGCGATGAATATCGTTGAAGGAACAGCAAAAAACATGGGCATTAAGGTGGAGGGATAACATGGCAAAGCTGACAAAAAACCTTCGCGCTGTGAAAGAAAAATTAGAACCTGGGAAATTGTATCCATTGGACGAAGCGGTTGGGTTGATCAAATCGTTATCGTTTGAAAAATTTGATGCAACGGTGGAACTTGCCATTCGATTGAATGTCGACCCCCGTCAAGCAGACCAAAACATCCGTGGTGCAGTTAGCTTACCGCATGGAACGGGAAAAACAACCCGTGTCTTAGTCTTTGCTCAAGGCGACAAGATCAAAGAAGCAAAAGACGCAGGTGCAGATTTGATTGGTGATGACGAACTGATTCAACAAATTCAAAAAGGAATCATGGAATTTGATGCGGTCATTGCAACGCCCGATATGATGGGTAAAATTGCGCCGTTAGGTCGAACATTGGGTCCTCGTGGACTCATGCCAAACCCTAAAACTGGGACCGTTACCAATGACATTACAAAAGCAGTTACCGAAGTAAAATCTGGGAAAATTGAATACCGAAATGATAAAGTCGGTAACATTCAAGTCCCTGTCGGCAAAGTATCATTCAGTGCCGACCAATTAGCAGAAAATGCAAAAGCAGTGTATCAACAATTAATCAAAGTGCGTCCGTCCACCGTCAAGGGGCTGTATGTATTGAATGCAGCAATGTCTTCGACGATGGGACCAGGAGTGAAAATCTCCTTCGACTCATTCGACAACTAAATCAAACCAAAGACAGTAGGGGCTTACGCTTAATTATCCTACCGAGGACTATCGATCACTTTCCCTCTTTTGTCTTTGCAAAAGAGGGTTTCATTTTGATAAAGGAGGAACGCGATGAACGAATCAATTCGTCAACAAAAAGTTGGACAAGTCACAGAACTTGTCGAACGGATTCAATCTTCTAAAAGTATGATTGTAACCGACTACTTAGGCTTAAGTGTTGAACAGATGACCAATTTACGACGCAAGTTGTATGAGGCGGGATGTTCGATTGAAGTCATCAAAAATAACATCACACGTCGTGCGGTGCAAGAAGCCGGATTCAATCAACTTGATGACCAACTCATCGGACCCAATGCAATTGCATTTAGTCAAGATGATGCGATTTCTGCGGCGAAAATCTTATATGATTTTTCACAAACAGCAGACAATCTAGAATTAAAAGCAGGAATCATTGATGGCAAATATGTTACTTTCGATGAATTACTGATTTACGCTAAATTACCATCTCGTGAAACATTATTGACACAAATTGCTGCTGGATTACTCGGCACTGTTCGCGACTTGGCTGTAGCAATTCATTTGTTTAGTGAAATAGGCAATGAAGCCGCTACCCCAGAACCTGCCAAAGCACCACCAGCTCCTGTAACTGCTGCTGAAGAACCAGTTGTAGAAGCAGCACCAGCAGAAGTTGCTGAAGAACCAGTTGTAGAAGCAGCACCAGTAGAAGCGTCTGAAGAAGTCGCTGTAGAAACTGCACCAGAAGAATCCGCAGAAGAAGCAAGTGCGGATGTCACTGAAACACCAGAAGAAGTACAAATCTCAGAAGAAGAGAAAAAGGAGGAATAACCCATGGCTAAATTATCGACAAAAGACTTCATTGCGTCATTGAAAGATATGACAATTTTAGAAGTCAAAGAATTGGTTGATGCAATGAAAGAAGAATTTGGAGTAGACCCATCTGCCGTCTCCGTCGCAGCAGCACCAGGTGCCGCAGCAGCAGACGCAAGCCCAAGTACTGTTAGTGTCATCTTGGAAGCAGCAGGACAAGCCAAAGTTGCTGTGATCAAGATTGTCAAAGAATTAACTGGTCTAGGTTTGAAAGAAGCCAAAGACTTGGTTGATGGAGCACCAAAACCTGTGAAAGAAAACATCAAACCAGAAGAAGCAGAAGAAATCCAAGCAAAACTTGTTGAAGCTGGCGCGACTGTTACTGTCAAGTAATTACGGTATAAGGATGGCTCGGCCATCCTCACATTCCGTTATTTATGAGTCACTATTATACAAATCAATCCGACACAAAATCTAAGCCTGCACTGATCAAGGCTTATTTTCCCTTCCAAGAATTTGATTTTTGGACAGATCATGGGGTGTTTAGTAAAAACACCATCGATTTCGGCAGCCGTTTATTGATTGAAACGGCACGTCATCATCTGCCAAATGGTCGAATATTGGATGTAGGATGTGGTTATGGACCAATCGGGATTGTGTTAGCCTCGCTCTGGCCGACACAGAGAATGGATATGGTCGATATTAATGATCGAGCGATTGCGTTAGCAGCAAAAAATGCGACATTGAATCACTGTGACAACGTGACTGTGTTCTTCAGTGATTTGTTTAGTCGAATTGAAACAACTTACGCAATGATTTTATCCAACCCACCGGTTCGTGCCGGTAAGCACATCGTACATGCAATGATTAGCGAAGCGAAAACGTACTTGATCGATGAAGGAACATTTTGGATTGTGCTCCAAACAAAACAAGGAGCAGCCTCGGCAAAACAGAAAATGATTGATGTGTTTGGCAATGTAGACATCGTCGCCAAAGACAAAGGGTATCTGATTCTGTGCAGTCGTAAAACAAAAGAAGAGGGGAATGCATGAATTTTAAGCTAGAACCATCTGGAAAACATCGTGTTCGACGTAACTATTCGCGTGTTAAATTAAATGCCGATCTACCAGGATTGATCGACATTCAACTTGAGTCATTTGAGTGGTTTAAGACCATTGGATTGCGTGAGTTATTTGACTACATCAACCCAATTGAAAACCATAACGGAAACATCAAAATGTATTTTGGTGAGTATGAGTTCGAGGCACCAGTTCACGACATCGCAGAAAGCAAGCGACGTGAAGTACACTACTCTAGCAAACTAAAAATTAACGTAAAACTAGTGTTTGAAGACACCGGTGAAGTCAAAGAGGAATCCTTGTATTTGGGGGATGTTCCGATGATGACTCCAGATGGTACTTTTGTGATCAATGGAGCGCAACGAGTCATTGTGACGCAGATTATCCGAAGTGCGGGTGTTTATTTCACCAAAGAATTTGATAAAAAACGCAACGCTGATATTTATATGGGACAAGTGATTCCAACGCGTGGAGCTTGGCTTGAATTTGAAATCAAATCGCGCGATGAATTGTATGTCAAATTAGATCGCTCGAAAAAACTTGAAATGACGGTACTTGCTCGTGCGCTTGGGGTTCAGACCAACGAAGAGATTGTTGATTTGTTTGGTGAAAACGACTACTTGTTTGAAACCTTAGCCAAAGACCCAACCAACACCACCGATGCCGCATTACTCAAAACCTTTACCATCATTCGTAATGGAGAAACAGGAACTGTTGACGGCGCGAAAGCGACGTTGTTTTCTCGTTTCTTTGATGAAAAACGATATGACTTGGCGGCCGTAGGCCGTTATAAAGTGAATCAAAAATTAGACTTGCTTGAACGAGCACGTGGGCATGCGCTTGCGACGGATTTGATTGACCCCAAAACAGGCGAAGTCTTGTATGAAAAAGATACCGTGTTAACTCGCGATATTTTAGATGACTTGAGAACCCGTCGAAGTTTATTTGCGAAAACAATCAACTACTCTGGAAACTGGTTTGATGAACCAATTGTCGTTGAAGTGATTGATTTGTTGATCAAACAAGACGATGATACGTCACATCAAGTTCGTGTGGTTGGAAATGACTCCACCGAACAACGAACCATTTTGACTCCATCTGATATTTTTGCATCCATTAGTTACTACATGAACATGTATGACGGTTGTGGATTTGATATGGTCATTGACCACTTGCAAAACCGTCGTTTGCGTTTGGTTGGAGAATTACTCCAAAACCAATTTCGCATTGGATTGACGAAAATTGACAAACGAATTCGCGAAAACATGTCAACCAAAGAACCCGCAGAAATGAAACCAAAAAACTTGATAGAGGCCAAACAATTGACCTCAACAATCAAGGAATTTTTTGGGTCTAGTCAGTTGAGTCAGTTTATGGCGCAAACCAATCCACTCGATGAATTGACGCACAAGCGTCGAATTTCAGCCCTTGGGCCAGGTGGATTATCTAGAGAACGTGCTTCGTATGAAGTACGTGATGTTCACTATTCTCATTATGGTCGCATTTGCCCGATTGAAACCCCAGAAGGGCCAAACATCGGGTTGATCAATAGTTTGAGTATTTATGCCAAAGTGAATCAATATGGCTTCATTGAAACACCGTATTATCAAATTGACAAAAAGACCGGCAAAGTCATCGCTGACAAAATTGTCTATTTGGACGCGGACAAAGAAGAACACTTTGTTATCGCTCAAGCCAACTTGGAGTTAGACAAAGACAACCGAATTGTTGAAGAAGAAGTTGTCGGTCGTCATTACGGAGAAACCAATTTGTACAAGCGTGAGCTTGTTGATTACATTGATGTTTCCCCCAAACAAATTGTGTCGGTATCAACAGCGTGTATTCCCTTCTTAGAACACGATGATGCAAACCGTGCCCTTATGGGGGCAAACATGCAACGTCAAGCAATTCCTTTGATGCGTACCGAAGCCCCATTTGTTGGGACAGGTATCGAATACAAAGCAGCCCAAGATTCAGGGTCAGCGATTGTTGCTCAAGGGGACGGAACAGTTGAATACGTTGATGCCACAAAAATCATTGTCAAAGAAAAAGGCCAAAAACGAGTGTATCCACTCGCGAAGTTTATTCGCTCCAACCAATCGACTAACATTTCACATCGCCCGATTGTTACCATTGGCGACAAGATTGAAAAATTTGATGTCATTGCTGATGGTCCTGCGATGGACAAGGGTGAACTCGCAATCGGTCGTAACGCAGTCGTTGCCTTCATGACATGGAATGGCTACAACTATGAAGATGCGATCGTTATGAGTGAACGATTGGTCAAAGATGATGTGTATACATCGATTCATATTGAAGATTATCAAGTCGAAGTTCGTGATACGAAAGTCGGTAAAGAAGAGATTACACGTGAAATTCCTGGTGCTGAAAGCGAGAGTTTACGTCTGCTTGATGAACGAGGCATTGTATATGTAGGAGCTGAAGTCAAAGCGGGCCAAATCTTGGTCGGTAAGATCACGCCAAAAGGAGTTGCAGATTTAAGCAACTTTGAAAAATTGATTTTTGCGATTTATTCGGAAAAAGCACGTGATGTGAAAGATACCTCATTACGCGTACCTCACTCTGGTGGGGGAATTGTCTCGCAAGTTCAATATTTCTCAACCGCCAATGGTGATGATTTGCCTAACGGTGTGAATGAACTTGTTCGTGTCTACATCATTCAAAAACGTAAAATTCACGAAGGCGATAAAATGGCCGGTCGACATGGAAACAAAGGGGTCATTTCAAAAATTCTCCCAATGGAAGACATGCCGTACATGGAAGATGGAACACCGATCGATATCATGTTAAACCCACTTGGGGTTCCTTCTCGAATGAACATTGGTCAAGTCCTTGAATTGCATTTAGGCATGGCTGCAAAAAAACTAGGCATCCATGTTGCAACCCCTGTATTTGATGGAGTGCGTGGAACCGACTTGAAAGACATCATGGCGGAAGCTGGGATGGATGACGACGGTAAAATGTGGTTGTATGATGGCCAAACAGGACGTCGTTATGACAACAAAGTTAGTGTCGGCGTCATGTATATGGTGAAACTTGCCCACATGGTTGATGACAAATTACATGCGCGCAGTGTGGGGCCGTACATTTTGGTCACACAGCAACCAATGGGTGGTAAAGCGCAAAATGGTGGACAGCGATTTGGCGAGATGGAAGTATGGGCATTAGAAGCATACGGTGCCGCATATACCTTGCAAGAAATGTTGACCGTGAAGTCCGATGACATCATCGGCCGTAATAAAGTCTTTAAAGCGATTGTTAACGGAACACCGATTCCTGATGGTAGTGTGCCAGAAAGTTTCCGAGTCTTAGTCAAAGAGCTCCAAGCACTAGGAATTAGTGTCAAGCTGATGACCAAAGACGGCATTGACGAAGCCAACAAATCACTGGTTCAAGAACAAGAAGAAGACTACATCCGTAAATACGGTGTAGACGAAAGAATATAAGGGAGGGTACGAATGGGAAAATATGAATATATTCAAATTCAATTAGCCTCACCCAATGAAATTCGTGGTTGGAGTTACGGTGAAGTCAAGTCCGGAGAAACGATCAATTACCGGACTGGTAAACCCGAAGTCGAAGGACTCTTTTGCGAGGTCATCTTTGGACCAACCAAAGACTTTCAATGTTCTTGTACCAAGTCAAAACGTCAAACCGACATTGGTCAAAAATGTGACAAATGTGGGGTAGAAATTACCGAAGCTAAAGTTCGTCGTGAACGTATGGGACACATTGAACTCGCTGCACCTGTTGTGCATGAGTGGTATTTCAAATCCGGAAAATTAGCGACACTCTTGGAAATGAAAAAGGATGAATTACGTCGCATCATGTATTTGGCGGCGTACATTGTCATCCAACCAGGTGAGACGGATTTGACGAAAAATCAAATCTTGTCTGAACAAGACCATGCCCGATTCTTAACGCAATATGGCAATCGTTTCAAAGCCTTGACGGGCGCAGAAGCGATTGAAAAATTATTGACGGACATGAATTTGGAAGTCGAAGATCAAAAACTTCGTCGTGAATTAGAGATTGCACCCAAACAAAAACGCAGTCATTTGACGAAGCGTTTGGACATCATTGAAGCGTTCATGCATTCAGAAAACCGTCCCGAGTGGATGGTGCTTCATGTGCTTCCCGTGTTACCACCGGATTTACGTCCGTTGGTGCAATTGGATGGGGGACGCTTTGCGACCACCGACTTGAACAAACTATACAAACGAATCATCGACAGAAACAAACGTTTGCGTAAGCTATATACGCAAAATGCACCGTATTTGATGATCAAAAACGAAAAACGAATGATCCAAGAAGCGGTTGATGCGTTGATTGACAACTCGTCGAAAAAAGCACGCCGCGTCATGGAAAAAAACCGTCCACTCAAGAGTTTGTCCGAGTCACTTCAAGGAAAACAAGGACGTTTTCGTCAAAACTTGCTTGGAAAACGTGTTGATTATTCTGGACGTAGTGTCATCGTTGTTGGTCCCGATTTGCAAATGCACCAATGTGGGCTTCCTAAACAAATGGCGTTGTCGTTATTTCGTCCGTTTGTCATTCGTCAAATGATTGAAGATGAACTTGAACCAAACATGTCAACCAACAAGGCGAAGATTTTGATTGACCGTGAAGACCCACGGGTCTGGGCGGAGTTAGAAAAAGTGATTCGTGAGCACCCCGTGCTCTTGAACCGTGCACCAACCCTTCACCGTTTGGGCATTCAAGCATTTGAACCCAAACTCGTGGAAGGAAAAGCGATTCGTCTGCATCCGCTTGTAACACCAGCATTCAATGCGGACTTTGACGGCGACCAAATGGCGGTTCACTTACCACTATCTGCAGAAGCGCAAGCAGAAGCACGATTGTTGATGTTGGCATCAAATAACATTTTAAATCCAAAAGATGGAAAACCCGTCGTTACTCCGTCGCAAGACATGGTCCTTGGGAACTTTTATTTGACGATTGAACGGGTTGGAGATTTGGGCGAAGGATCGGTCTTTAAAGATCAAAACGAAGCCGAACTTGCGTATGAAAGTGGTGTCATTTCACTGCATGCTCGTATTGCACTGCCTGCGAAAAACTTTCCACTCTTTAAATTAACCAACGAACAACGCGAACAGTATTTGATTACGACATATGGCAAACTTATTTTTAATAATATTTTACCTACAGAGTATGTGCCAGAAGCCTTTTCGTATTTGAATGAGCCAACGTTTGAAAATCTAACTGGCATCATTGATGACAAGTTCTTTGTTGCACGTGGGACGAACATTCGTGAGTACTGTAAAGCGCAACCGATTGTTTCAGCATTCAAAAAAGGATTCTTATCTGACATCATTGCGCATGTGTTGAAGTTGAGTCATACGACAGAAACATCAAAAATGCTCGATAAAATGAAGGATTTGGGATTCAAATACTCTACCATCGCTGGAATTACCGTTGCATCTAGTGATGTCAAAATTGTCAAAAATAAACCAAAAGTCATTGAAAAAGCCCAAACCCAAGTTCGTCGTTATCAAGCAGCATATGAACGTGGCTTGTTAACCAATACCGAGCGCTATGACCGTACAATCAAAGAATGGGACTTGGCGAAGAAAACACTGGAAGATGTGATTCGTACTGAAATGGCCGAACAAGCTGATACGAACGATATTTATATGATGGCGCACTCTGGTGCCCGTGGAAATGCCTCAAACTTTACTCAGTTAGAAGGGATGCGTGGCTTGATGGCGAACCCGTCAGGGAAAACAATCGAGTTACCAATCATCTCTGCCTTTATTGAAGGATTATCGATGTCAGAGTTCTTTATCTCGACGCACGGAGCCCGCAAAGGGTCGACCGATACGGCATTGAAAACCGCGGACTCAGGCTATTTGACACGTCGTTTGTGCGACGTCAGTCAAGAAATCGTCATCACCGAAGAAGATTGTGGCACCGACCGTGGATTCTTGGTTGCCGATTTACGCAACGAAGACGGCACGATGTTAGAAACGATTCGTGACCGGATTGTTGGTCGATTTGCCTCTTCCCAAGTGGTCCATCCGACGACTGAAGCATTGATAGTGGATCGTAACCAATACATTACCGAAGAACTTGCGGACACGTTACTTGCCGCAGGCGTGACAGAAGTCATGATTCGATCGAACTTGACGTGTGAAACTCGTGGTGGACTATGTATTCACTGTTACGGGAAAAACTTAGCAACTGGAACCGTTGTTGAAATCGGCGAAGCAGTCGGAACGATTGCTGCTCAATCGATTGGGGAACCAGGAACTCAGTTGACCATGCGAACGTTTCACACCGGTGGTGTGGCCGGAACCGATATCACGCAAGGGTTACCTCGAATTGAACAGTTATTTGAAGCACGGAATCCAAAAAACCCTGCTGCCATTGCGGAAATTGAAGGAACAGTCAAAGACATTCAACTAGCAGAGCGCGGGAATCATTACATCATTACGGTAGAAGGCAAGTATCATACGATTGACCATAAAACCGAATCGGCAAACGTCAACATGGTTGTGGCCGTCGGAGATAAAGTCGATCTTGGTCAACCGATGACCGAAGGACACATTTCACCAAAAGACTTATTGCGAGTCGCAACGGTGGATAAGGTACAAAACTACATATTGAAAGAAGTACAAAAAGTGTACCGCTCTCAAGGTGTTGAAATTCAAGACAAACACATTGAAGTGATTGTTGGACAGATGTTTAAAAACATCATGATTGTTGAGGAAGGGGATACGAAATTACTCCCTGGAATTTTGGTCCCGATTGATCAATACCAAAAAGCAAACTTGGCCGCCTTGATGGAAGGAAAAAATCCCGCCATCGGTCGTCCGCAGATTTTGTCGATTACGAAGTCTGCCGTCAACTCAGAGTCTTTCTTGAGTGCAGCCAGTTTCCAACAAACAACTAAAGTATTAACCGATGCCGCCATTCAAGGCAAGATTGACCCATTACGTGGGCTCAAGGAAAATGTCATTATCGGTGGCTTGATTCCAGCCGGAACCGGTTTGATTAAAAATGTCGGTATCTCCTACGAAGAACCAGAAGTGTGGGACGAAGAATAAATAAAACCCCCTGCCAATCGGCAGGGGGTTTTTAATGGTTATTTCTTTTGCAAAAGTTTTAATGGTTTCGCTGCGGTTTCCAATACGAGTCGCGCAGTATAAATGACAGCAACAAAATACACCACATTGATGGCTAATGCATAAAGCGTCAACCTAAAGTAAAACTTGTTTTCACTCAAATAGGCAAGTAGTGTCATGACCAGGTTTATTGCTAAATTGGCAAGATAACCCAAACTTAAGTAGGCATATAGTAAGGCAAACCCTTCAAGCTGATTTAACACATCAAGCAGTGGAGCGTCTGCGCTCAATTGATCTTGCACCGCAGTGGCAAAGGTTAAAAAAGGTTCTGGAACGAAGGCAATTAGAATAACAAAGGCGGAGATGAAACCAACCGACACCACCGCATATAGCTGATACATTCGTTTCATAAGATGCTACCCAGTGAGAATGGCTGTTTTTTTAATAAGCGACGCAGTAATACAATCAACACGAAGCCATAAATCACATTGACCACAAATGTATAAAGTGCTGTTTTGGCCGTGTAGTCCATCGATTCTTGCTTGGCGTAACTTGCAACTGCAATAAAACTGGAAACACCAACGTTGGCAATCCACAAGCGAATCAACAAGAGTAGGTTTTGTTCGATGGTGGCGTAGTCCAACCCAGCCGCTTCATAAAATGTCCATGATTCACCAAAGTAGACAATCGCGAGTGCGACAGTCACAAGAGCGATCAAGACAATCGATGCCACAAAATATAGTTTGATGAGTTGTTTGTACATAAGGAATGTCCTTTCGATTCACTATAGCATATTCAAAAACCAAACTTTTCACTAAATGTCTCAGACAAATGTACTGAATTTCTTGACATACGTTAGGCAACTAATTATAATGGTAAGGCTTGATAAGAAATGGCTTTGTCATCGAACAAAGTCATTAAAAAAGTGATAAATGAAACACCCGGTAATGTGGGTAGAGAGGAGACCTTATGCCAACAATCAATCAATTACTCAAATCAGGACGCACTAGTAAAACGAAAAAAAGTAAATCCCGTCACTTAAATGTAGGAATGAACTCACTGCAAAAGAAACAAACGATGTCATTCTCTCCACAAAAACGTGGCGTTTGTACCCGTGTGTCAACAATGACACCGCGTAAACCAAATTCAGCATTGCGTAAATTTGCTCGTGTGCGTTTAAGCAATGGGGAAGAAGTTACTGCATACATTCCAGGAATTGGCCATAGTTTGCAAGAACACTCCGTCGTATTAATTCGCGGCGGGAAAGCAAAAGACTTGGCTGGAGTTCGTTATCATATCGTCCGTGGAACATTAGACACGACCGGTGTTGAGAACCGCATGCAAGGCCGTAGTAAATACGGTACAAGAAAACCAAAAACCAAATAATGAAAGGAGGCGAGTAATATGCCTCGTAAAGGAAACGTTCCAAAACGAAATGTATTAGCAGATCCTGTCTATAGTTCAAAACTCGTCGCCAAGCTGATTAATAAGGTCATGTTGGATGGGAAAAAAGGAACTGCTCAACAAATCTTATACAGTGCGTTTGATCGTATTGAAGCATCGACCAAAGAAAATCCGCTCGATGTGTTTCAAAAAGCATTAGAAAACATCATGCCTGTCTTGGAAGTTCGTTCCCGCCGTGTTGGCGGAAGTAATTACCAAGTACCAGTTGAAGTTCGTCCCGAACGACGAACAACCTTGGGTCTTCGTTGGCTTGTTCAATATGCCCGTCTTCGTAATGAACGCACGATGGAAGAACGATTAGCAAAAGAAATTATGGATGCAGCAAATGGACAAGGAAACTCCGTGAAAAAACGCGAAGATATCCACCGAATGGCAGAAGCCAACAAAGCCTTTGCGCATTACCGCTGGTAAGTCGATATGGCACGCCAGTTTAGTTTAGAGCGAACTCGTAATATTGGCATTATGGCCCATATTGATGCGGGGAAAACAACAGCTACTGAGCGCATTCTATTCCATACCGGAAAAACTCATAAAATCGGCGAAACCCATGATGGTGCGTCGCAAATGGACTGGATGGCACAAGAACAAGAACGTGGTATTACCATTACCTCAGCAGCAACAACAGCTTATTGGAAAGACAATCGAATCAACATCATTGATACCCCAGGCCACGTCGACTTCACCGTCGAAGTGTCTCGAAGCTTACGAGTTCTTGATGGCGCTGTGGCGCTTCTGGATGGTCAAGCTGGAGTGGAACCACAAACCGAAACTGTTTGGCGACAAGCCACAGAATATAAAGTTCCACGAATCTGTTTTGTCAATAAGATGGATAAAACGGGTGCCGATTTCATGTTTAGTTTGAATACCTTACGTGATCGACTCGGTGCCAATGCGCATGCCATTCAACTTCCGATTGGTGCCGAAGATAAATTCCAAGGCATTATCGATTTGATTGGTTGGACCGCATACACGTTTGACGGCAATCAAAAAGAAGACGCAACGGAGATTCCAATTCCAACAGACATGGAAACCGAAGCGCAAATTCAACGCGATATCTTGGTGGAAGCACTTGCCGATTACAATGAAGAATTGATGATGTTGTATTTGGAAGGTGAACCGATTCCTGTTTCGCTGATCAAATCATCACTGCGAACCGCAACCCTTAGCGTCGAGTTTTTCCCGGTCCTTTGTGGGTCAGCCTTTAAAAACAAAGGCGTCAAGTTGCTTTTGGATGCTGTTATTGATTACTTACCTTCACCCACTGATGTTCCTGACATTGAAGGGGAATTGCCCAATGGCGATGTCGTTACTCGTAAATCAAGTGATGCACAACCATTTGCAGCCCTTGCCTTTAAAGTCATGACGGACCCATTTGTTGGACGATTGACATTTTTTCGAGTTTACTCTGGTACGTTAAAGAGTGGGTCGTATATCTTAAACGCCAACAAAGAGAAAAAAGAACGAATTGGTCGCTTGCTGCAAATGCACGCGAACAATCGAGAAGAAATCGATGAAGTATTCGCAGGGGACATTGC
The DNA here is from genome assembly GCA_018401215.1 of Bacilli bacterium. GTDB lineage: Bacteria > Bacillota_I > Bacilli_A > MAG-NZ > MAG-NZ > M30B81. The sequence goes on from JAGYLA010000001.1 coordinate 78,826, forward strand.
TGCTGCTGTTGGGTTAAAAAACACAACAACCGGTGACACCTTGTGTGCCGAAAAGAGTGAAATCATCTTAGAAGCAATGCGATTCCCAGAACCGGTTATTAGTGTGGCGATTGAGCCCAACACGAAAGCCGACCAAGACAAAATGGGTGTCGCCTTACAAAAACTTGCCGAAGAAGATCCAACGTTTCGTACATTCATTGACGAAGAAACGGGTCAAACCATCATTGCCGGAATGGGTGAGCTGCACTTAGAGATCATCGTTGACCGAATGAAGCGAGAATTTAAAGTCGAAGCAACGGTTGGTGCCCCACAAGTGAGTTACCGAGAAACCTTTACCGAAACCGCAGACGTCGAAGGAAAATTTGTCCGTCAGTCGGGGGGAAGTGGCCAATATGGTCATGTTTGGATCAAATTTGAACCAAACCCTGGAAAAGGATTTGAATATGTTGATAAAGTCGTCGGTGGAGTGGTTCCTAGAGAATACATTCCTGCGGTAGAAAAAGGTCTGATTGGCGCGTTGCCAAACGGAGTCTTAGCAGGGTATCCGATGATTGACATCAAAGCAACCATCTTTGATGGGTCATACCATGAGGTCGATTCGAATGAAATGGCCTTCCGCGTTGCCGCGAGTATGGCACTTCGAAATGCTGCTGGTAAGTGTAAGCCTGTCTTACTCGAACCAATTATGGAACTCGAAGTCACCGTTCCCGATGATTACTTGGGGAACGTGATTGGAGACATTACCAAACGCCGTGGACGAATTGAAGGTCAATCTGGGCGGGCAAACGCTCAAATTGTCAAAGCCAACGTCCCGTTAGCTGAAATGTTTGGCTACGCAACCAGTTTGCGTTCCAATACACAAGGCCGTGGAACCTACTCGATGCAGTTTTCCCATTATACGGAAACGCCACGCACGATCGCAGAAGAGATCGTCAAATCCCGAAAAGGATAAAGAGTTGCGGACCACTTGATATTCATATAAAATAGAACAGAAAGTTAGTAGGAGGATTCAAACATGGGTAAAGCCAAATTTGATCGCAATAAACCTCACGTTAATGTTGGAACGATTGGTCACGTTGACCACGGTAAAACAACGCTAACCGCAGCGATCACGATAGCATTGTCAAAACGAGGTGGAGCCGCCATCAGAAAATACGATGAAATTGACGGCGCACCAGAAGAAAAAGAACGCGGTATTACCATCAACACGGCACACGTCGAATATGAAACAGCAGAACGTCACTATGCGCACGTTGACTGCCCAGGTCATGCCGACTACGTCAAAAACATGATTACAGGAGCTGCACAAATGGACGGCGGAATCTTAGTCGTTAGTGCATCCGATGGACCAATGCCACAAACACGCGAGCACATCTTATTGTCTCGTCAAGTCGGGGTACCTCGTCTTGTTGTATTCATGAACAAAGTGGATATGGTGGATGACGAAGAATTACTCGAACTTGTGGAAATGGAAATTCGTGACTTATTAACCGAATATGATTTCCCAGGCGATGAAATTCCAATCATTCGTGGATCTGCACTCAAAGCAATGGAAGGCGACGCTGCATACGAACAAAAAATCTATGATTTGATGGATGCAGTCGATAGCTATATTCCAACGCCAGAACGTGACGTGGACAAACCATTCATGTTGCCTGTCGAAGACGTCTTTAGTATTGCGGGACGTGGTACCGTTGCAACAGGTCGCTTGGACCGTGGACGTATCAAAGTTGGCGACAACTGTGAAATCGTCGGAATTCGTGAAACCCAAACAACCGTTATTACTGGTCTTGAAATGTTCCATAAATTACTAGACTATGCAGATGCGGGTGAAAACGTTGGGGCCTTATTACGCGGAACCAAACGTGAAGACATCGAACGTGGACAAGTTATTGTGAAACCAGGTTCTGTCACACCACACGCACGCTTCAAGTGCCAAGTATATGTCTTGAGCAAAGAAGAAGGAGGCCGTCATACGCCATTCTTCAGTAACTACCGTCCTCAGTTTTACTTCCGTACCACGGATGTCACTGGAGTGATCGAGTTACCTCAAGGAACCGAAATGGTGATGCCTGGCGATAACATTGAAATCGTTGTTGAATTGATTCACCCAATTGCGGTGGAACAAGGTACGAAATTCAGTATTCGTGAAGGTGGCCGTACGGTTGGCGCTGGAAACGTTTCCGAAATTTTAAAATAGTTTCATACAAGCCTCACAAACAGTGGGGCTTTTTTTTGTATAATAGAGGTAATATTATGAAAAATAAAACCATTGTTGAACTATTAACCGCCAAACAACTCACCATTGCTGCAGCAGAAAGTTGCACAGGGGGAGATTTTATTGCGTCAATCATTCGTGTCCCTGGTGCGTCAGCTGTTGTTCACGCTTCGTTTATCACATATGCTAATGAAGCAAAAATCAAATATGCCCATGTTGACCCTTCTGTTCTTTTGCGTGAGGGTGCTGTTAGTCAAGCAACCGCTGAAGCGATGGCCAAAGGTGCTGCCAGCGAAGCAAATGCTTCTGTTGGGGTTGGGATTACCGGAGTGGCTGGACCACTTGGTGGTAGCCCTGAAAAACCAGTTGGCACGGTTTGGATCAGTACGGTGTATAACAATCAAACGCAAGCATTGCTATTTACCTTTGGTGGAGACCGCGAAGCCATTCAAGCACAAGCAGTTAACGCAGCAAGTGATATGGTGATTGAGGCGCTTCAATGATGTTCAATACGCATTCTCATCTTCAAGATTCAGTGTTTGATGGCAAGCGGGATGAATTGATTCAAGACGTCAAACAGCTTGGGATGAAGGTCTTACTCGTCGGCTATACCCCAGAAATGAATCGTGCAGCGATTGCGCTTGCCGAACAACATGATCATTTTGTTGTTGCCGTGGGGATTCATCCCAACCATGCGGATGATTGGGAACCCCAGTTACAAATTGTCAGAGAACTTGCTCGGCATGAAAAAGTGGTGGCGATCGGTGAATGTGGATTGGATTACCACTGGGACACGGTTGACAAGCACACGCAACAAGCAGCATTTGTTGCGCAACTTGAACTTGCGACCGAACTCCAACTGCCGATAGTTGTGCATATGCGCAAGGCAATGGAGGATACGTATGCTATTCTATCGTCAACCTATCAAGGGCCTGGTGTGATGCATTGTTATAGTGGTGATGCGGAGTATGCTAAAAAATTTATTGAGCTAGGACTTCACCTAGGAATTGGTGGACCGGTTACGTTCAAGAACGCGACCGAACTGCAATCGATTGTTGCAACCACAGATTTGCGGCACCTTTTGGTCGAAACGGATGATCCATATTTGGCACCAACACCGTTTCGTGGACAACAAAATATTGTGACGCATGTGCAATATGTAATTGAACACATTGCGTTGATTAAACAACTTGATGTAGCAACCGTTACAAAAGCAACAACAACAAATGCAATGCAAGTTTTTGGAGGTGAATCATGAGAAAACTATTGCTGTTAGGATTGGTCATGCTCTTAAGTGGGTGTGCTTATTTTGAAGGATTTCAAGTCTTAGAAGAACCGATTACACGGTCTTCAGAGTTGACGGAAACAGATGTCAACCGATTGATTCAACAATACATTAGTGCAAACAATTTAGTCCCTGATTCCGATCAAACGGGATTAAATATTGATGCAAGCCAAATCACGATTGAAGATTTGGATGAATTGACCATGGATTTGGTTGATATCTTAAAATTGAGTGTGCTAGGTGTTTTGAACAAAGGACCACTTGGTGATCGAAGTGGAACTGGGTCTGCGGTTGTGTATGATTTTAGTGATGGCTTTTATTATGCGATTACTAACAATCACGTGATTGAGTCCGCAACCACAATTGAAGTATTCTTTAATGAAGTGGACTTTGCCGTCGCCGAACTTGTCGGTACTGACCCAGAATCAGATTTAGCGGTACTTCGCTTTCAAACCAATCGTAATGTCTTTGTTGCTCCGATTGCTCCGTATGAATCGGTTCGACCAGGACAAATCATTATTGCGATTGGGTCACCTAGTGGATTCAATTATTTCAATTCGGTGACGATGGGTATGATTTCTGGAACAGACCGTTTCGTAGGAATTAGTGACAGTACAGGTGACGGATTCCGAGACATTTTCCAGAAAATGCTTCAGCATGACGCTGCGATTAACCCTGGTAATTCTGGGGGACCAATCTTTAATTTAAAGGGTGAAATTGCTGGCATCAATACGTTAAAACTTGTTGATAGCACGATCGAAGGGATGGGATTTTCGATTCCTGTTGATATTATTGAACGCGTTGTTTCAGACTTGACCGAATTTGGTGAAGTGCAACGAGCGCGTTTGGGAGTCTTTGTTGGTGACGTTCGATTTGCGAATGTTGAAACATTGATTTCCCGTGGTGTCTTTATCTCTGACATTATCGAAGGTGGCGCAGTGGATACCACATCAGATTTACAAATTGGTGACATTATTACTCACATGGACGGTGTTCGCATTGACGGTCTGTACATGTTAAAAGATATTTTATTTCAATATCGTCCAGGACAATCTGTCTTGTTTGGCTATGACCGAGATGGTGAAAGTCGCGAAACAACGGTGATTTTAGGTAAATAAGAAGCGAAAGCTTCTTATTTTCTTGTATAATAATAGGGTTGAAGAGGTAACTATGGGATTAACATGTGGAATCGTCGGATTGCCAAATGTCGGTAAATCGACGCTATTTAATGCACTCACAAAATCAAAAGCGTTAGCAGCAAATTATCCGTTTGCAACCATTGAACCAAACATCGGAATGGTCGAAGTACCCGATGCTCGTTTGGCGACATTGACAGCAATATACAATCCAAAAAAAGTTATTCCAACCTACTTTGAATTTACGGACATCGCCGGTCTTGTTAAAGGCGCCAGTAAAGGGGAAGGCTTAGGGAATCAATTTTTGTCACACATTCGCGAAGTCGATGCGATTGCCCACGTTGTTCGCTGTTTTCCCAATCCATTGATGCCGGCCGACTTGAATCCCACCGAAGACATTGAAACTGTTGAGCTTGAACTGATTTTTGCCGACTTGGATATCGTTGAGAAACGATTACCTAAAATTGAAAAAAAAGCGGAAATGAAAACCGATCCAGACATTGTCAAAGAGTTTGGGATTTTATCCAAAATCAATCAATGCTTGTTGGCGGGTGAACCGATTCGTTCGCTCAACTTGGATGCGAACGACAAAGCGCGTATCGCAGCGTATTCGTTTTTAACGTTAAAACCCGTGCTGTACATCGCAAACATCGATGAAGCCGATGTCGACAAAGCCAATCCATTGGTCGATCAGGTCAAAGAATATGCATCCAAACGCAATGACCCAGTCTTACAAATTAGTGCTCGCATCGAATCAGAACTTGCTGAGCTGGATGATGACGAACGCCAAATGTTTATGGATGAACTAGGCTTGTCTCGATCGGGGTTTGATTTGTTGATTCAACAAGCCTATGCGACACTTGGCTTACAAACGTTCTTTACGTGTGGTGAAAAAGAAGTACGTGCATGGACGTACCGTTCGGGATTTACCTCACGTCAGTGTGCAGGAATCATCCATTCTGATATGGAAAAAGGCTTTATTCGAGCGGAAACCACGACGGTGGATGATGTTGCATTGTACGGCAGCGAACAAGGCGCCAAAGAAAAAGGCAAATGGCGATTGGAAGGCAAAGAGTATTTGGTCAAAGATGGGGATATTTTGTTTTTCCGCTTTAACGTCTAAGACTTTGCAACTTTCGCATTGCTGTGGTAAAATACTCAAGCAATTTACCCTTGCCCTGGATAGGGCCGCTAGTCCAAAAGGAGGATTTTTATGAAGTACGAAGCGATGTATATCGTTCGTCCCACCCTTGAAGAAGCACCGCGTCAAGCGCTGATTCAAGAGATGTCTGACTTGTTTTCTCAAGAAACCGAAGTCAACGAGTGGGGTATGCGAGATTTGGCATACGAAATCGAGAAACACAAACGTGGATATTATGTGGTGATGCAAAGTGATGCAAGCCCCGCAGAAGTTGATGAGTTTGAACGAATTTCTCGCATTCGCGAAGACATTATTCGATTTATGATTGTCAAGATTGACGAGTAGGTGCTAGGATGATTAACCGAGTCGTATTGATTGGGCGCTTAACCAAAGATCCCGAACTACGATACACCTCTAATAATATTGCGGTCGTTAGTTTTACGCTCGCAGTGAATCGCAATTTTACCGGCCAAGATGGCCAAAATGAAGTTGATTTTCTGCCCTGCGTCGCATGGCGTAAACAAGCAGAAAACATTGCGAAATACGTCGGTAAAGGGAGCATGGTTGGCGTCGATGGTCGAATCCAGACACGCAATTATGAAGCAACAGATGGGACCAAACGATATATTACAGAAATTGTTTGTGATAATACGCGATTCTTGGATACTCGAAACCCGACTGACCCAGATACTGTTGAGACCAAACAACCGTTTCCCGATATGAACGAACAAAAAGAAGACCCGTTTGCAAGTCTCCAAGACATTGAGATTGGCGACGACGATTTACCATTTTAGGAGGAACTTGTGGAAAAACGAACCAATTATAAAGACCGCGGTGGGTTCCGTAAACGCCGTAAAAAAGAGTGTTACTTTACAAAAAACAAAATCAAACATATTGATTATAAAGATGCTGAACTGTTGGTTAAATTTGTCTCAGACCGAGGAAAAATATTGCCTCGTCGTGTCACCGGGACGACTGCGAAATACCAGCGAAAATTGGCGGTTGCGATCAAGCGTGCACGCCATATGGCATTGTTACCATTTAGCACGATTTAACTTACGATTTCCCTCAATGGGAAATCGTTTTTTCGTCTGAATTATGATACAATAATCCAAAGTTAGGTACCCAATGAAAACTGCAAAAATAAGCATTGTAATCGTCGTTGTGCTTTCCGCATTGGTGATTTACGTGGCACTTGCCGGCCTTGTAGATTCGGCTGTTGTTCCTTGGTTGTTAACAGCAACCGTTTTGGTCAGTCTCGTGTTTGCTGGGCTGATTTTCTTCTGGGCACAAAACTATGTCACTGGTGAGCGAAAGTACACCCAAGAGAAATTGAATTTACAACGTATTATTACGTTTGATGTGTCAAAAGTTGGTGAAATGGCGATCAATGATTTCCCCTTTGGCATCGTGATGTATCAAGACCAAGAAGGCTATCCGATTCGTTGGGTTAACCGGTTCATTGAATCGGTGTTACCGATGTCATTGTTTGATCAATCGGTAGCAGTGATTGATGAAAGCATTGTGACCTTTTTGGAACAGGGGTATACATCGTTTGAGATTCAACTAGCGACCAAAGATGGCGCAAAGTTCTTTCAATTTATCAACCAAACTGAACACAATGTCCTGTTTGTGACTGACCTTTCTGCCGTTCGTCAAGCGGAACAACAACTATTGAATCAACGCCAAATGATTGGTTATTTGTCGATTGAGAACTTGGACGATACGATTCAGTCATTAACCATTCAAGATAGTGTGAACTTACAAGGGAAATTTTATAACACGATTTTACAATGGGGCGAAGAGAATCAAGTGTATGTTCGTGGGTTAACCACGGAACGATTTATCTTGATTGGTCGTGTATTTGATTTGGAGCGAATCATTGCGTCAGAGTTTTCTATTTTAGAATCGGTGCGCCGCGTTGCCAAGTCGGAACAAATGGAACTGACTGCGTCGATTGGTGTTGCGGCCGGATTGCAAACGAGTGAAGAGTTGTCTGAGCTTGCGGCCGAAGCACTGGATGTTGCGAACAAGCGTGGTGGTGACCAAGCGGTCATCATGATTGAACATGAAGCGGTTCGCTATGTTGGTGGAACGAGTACGTCAGTGGCAAAACGCTCTCGAGTGAAATCACGCTTGATTGCGAATCGCTTGCGTCAGGCTATTAGTGATGCGAAAGCAGTATTGATTCTTACCCACGAGCGACCCGACCATGATGCGTTTGGTGCTGTGATTGGGATGACAAATTTTGTGTTTAGTGTGAAGAATGAAGTGTATTGGCACATCGACTCCGATGGCATGGAACAAGATGTCCGTGCGTTTTATGATGAGTTAAAAGGGATGAGTAAAACGATTGACGAACGCCAATGTGTCGTCAAAGAACTTACTGATGTGACCGATTTGAATCCCAAAAACCCGCTGATTATTATTGTTGATGTCAACAATCAACGAATTGTTTATGGACTCAAAGACCATGCCGATAAACTCAAAGGCACCATTGCCATCATTGACCATCACCGACAAGGTGGAGTTGAGATCGATGCAGAAATCAACTACATTGAACCCTATGCGTCAAGCACGTCTGAAATTGTTTGTGAATTGATGCAGTACTTTGAAGATGAGATTGAGATGGATACCGCTGAGGCGACGTTGATGCTTGCGGGGATCGTGATCGACACCAATCACTTTAGTGTGGCGACGACCTCACGAACCTTTGATGCGGCAAGTTATTTAAAAAACAATGGGGCAAATTTGCAAGACTTGCAGAAGAACTTACGAGAAGATTATGGGACATTGATTCAACGTTCTCGGTTGCTTGCAGATACGCAACGTTGGTATCAATCCTTTGGTGTTGTCATTACTGATGACTCACTTAGTGCCAAAGACCGAGCAAAACTAGCAGAAACCATTTTAACGATCAATGACTTTGATGCAAGCATCGTCATTTCCCATGAACTGGACGGCGTCAATTACGGAATGAGTGCTCGCTCACTGGGTGATGTGAACGTTCAGTTGATCGCTGAGCAATTAGGCGGTGGTGGTCACTTGACTTCAGCGGGAACGAGTTTCAAAGATACGACAATCAAAGCGATTGAAGCAAAAGTTCGACCGGTCTTGGAAGCGGTAAATATTCGATGAAAATAATTTTAAATGAAACTGTCAAAGGCAAAGGCAAAGCCGGTCAAACGATTGATGTGCCAACAGGGTACGCTAATTTTTTGATTCGCGAACAAATTGCGATTGTCGCAAGTGAAGAAGCACTTGTTGCCAAAGCCGAGAATGAAGCGATTGCCCAAGCGAACGAGGCGAAGTTGATCGATTCGATGAACGTACTAGCTACAACACTCAATGACCTTGTTGTTACCGTACCCATGAAAGTTGGCGTTGAAGGCAAAACCTTTGGTGCGGTATCATCCAAACAAGTCATTCAAGCATTTCATGACCAACATCAAATTGACTTGGATAAAAAGAAATTAGACATGGGAGCAACCATCAATGCACTCGGTCGATATCAATTATCGATTCAACTGCATCGTAGCGTAACTGCGACGCTTCATGTTCATGTGGTGGAAGAAGTATGAAAAAGATGCCGTTTTCCTTGGAAGCCGAACAATCGGTTCTGGGTGCTGTATTGATTGATGAGCGTGTCATGCAGCGAGCATTGCAACGCTTGGTCAAAGAAGATTTTTATAAAGTATCCCACGTGCATATTTATGATGTGATGGAGACATTATCGACGCGAAAAATCGATTTGGATTATGCGACGATTATTAGTGTGCTTGAAGAACGTAACTTAGTGGATGAGGTGGGTGGTGTCGACTACTTGCTAGAACTAGCGAACATGCTGCCGACCGCAGAGAATGTTGATAGTTATATCGACATCGTCAAAAACAAATCCCTTGCTCGTCAAGTCATTCAAATGGCCACCAACATTGCCGAACAAACGTACGAACAACGTCTGGACATCGGGGAGTTGTTTGACTTTACCGAGCAACAATTGTTTGAAGTTACCAAACAACGAAAATCAGCGGAATTTCGTGCGATTGGTACGGTGGTCAACGAAGTCATCGCGGGGATTGAAAAACACAAAAACAAAGAAGGCTTTATTGTTGGACTACCGACTGGATACATGGATTTGGATGACCGAACCCTTGGCTTCCAAGATGGCAATTTAATTATTTTGGCTGCTCGACCCAGTGTTGGGAAAAGTGCGTTTGCGATCAATCTTGCTTATAACATTGCAGAAAAAAACAAACACGTTGCGTTTTTCTCTTTGGAAATGAGTGCCGAACAAATCGTGACACGAATGTTATCAACGGTCTCTAGCATTAACAACCAATCCTTACAATCAGGAAACATCAACTCCCGACAATGGCGTCAAGTGGAACATGCTGCTACCCTTTTGTCGCGCTTGAACATCTATTTTGATGATGCGTCTAGTTCGAATGTGGGAGAAGTATATACAAAATGTCGCCAGTTGAAGCAAGAGGAAAAACTTGATTTTGTGGTCATTGACTACTTGCAGTTATTGACAGGTACCGGAAACTACGGGGGAAACCGTGTGGTTGAGGTGTCTGAGATCTCGCGTCGCTTGAAAAACTTAGCTCGTGACCTTGGGGTACCGGTCTTGGCGTTGTCTCAGTTATCAAGAAATGTCGAATCACGAACTGACAAACGCCCAAACATGGCTGATTTGCGTGAATCTGGTTCGATTGAACAAGATGCGGATATTGTCATGTTTATGTACCGCGATGATTACTACAACCCAGAGACAACCACTGCCCCGAATATCGTTGAAATTTCAATCGCAAAAAACCGTTCGGGAGCGACCGGTAAGTTTGACTTGTTGTTTGTCAAAGATTATGGAAGCTTCAGAAACGTAGGGTACCGAGGAGACGACGAATGATTGATCGGTTAATTCAGATCAAAGAGCGCTATGAAAAAATTTCTCAGTTATTGATGGATGCTGATGTCGTGAAAGACATGGCACGACTCAAAGACCTGTCGAAGGAACAACGTAGCTTAGAACCTGTCGTCTTGGCGTATGCTGCGTTTGATAAGGTAGTGAAAGACCTGCAGTCCAACAAAGAGTTACTCAAGGACGCTGATCTTGAAATTCGTGAGTTAGCGCAAGCTGAAATTGAGGCACTCGAACCACAAAAAACTGCTTTGGAAGAGCAACTTGAACGATTGCTCATTCCCAAAGACCCCAACGATGAAAAAGACGTTATTATGGAAATTCGCGGTGCCGCCGGAGGCGATGAAGCGAATATTTTTGCGGGAGATTTGTACCGCATGTACGCCAAGTATGGCGAACAAATGGGGTGGAGTTTTCAACTCTTAGATTCAGAAGAATCGACCAATGGCGGATTTTCTCGCTTGGAAGTGATGATTAGTGGCGATTATGTGTACTCCAATTTGAAGTATGAATCTGGCGCTCACCGCGTCCAGCGTGTCCCAGCGACAGAATCGCAAGGTCGCATTCATACCTCGACCGCCACCGTGCTAGTGATGCCAGAAGCCGAAGAAATTGAAATTGATTTGGACATGAATGAAGTGCGAATTGATACCTTTACTTCGAGTGGACCAGGAGGCCAATCGGTCAACACCACCAAATCGGCAGTTCGGGCAACCCATGTTCCAACGGGGATCATTGCAAGCTGCCAAGATGGAAAGAGCCAACACGAAAACAAAGCGAGTGCATTGAAAATATTACGAGCCCGCATTTTTGATGCGATGTTGCAAGAACGTCTAGCCAAAGAAGGTGCCGAACGCAAAAGCAAAATTGGCACGGGCGACCGCAGTGAAAAAATCCGGACGTATAATTATCCGCAAAACCGCGTGACTGATCACCGCATCGGGTTCACGATTCAACAATTAGACCGCATCATGGAAGGCAGGTTGTTGCCTGTTATTGAAGCGCTTCAAGCGGCCGAACTGGCCGAACAGATGAAGGCGAAGGCATGACGTATGCGCAAGCGCTTCGTCAAGCCAAAGACCAATTGACTGCTGCCAACAAAGAACTGCGGGTCGCAGAATTGTTATTGCTGCATGTGAGCCAACTTTCTAACGCCGAACTCTATGCGAATCTTCAAACACAGATGCCGCAATTGATGATGGAGCAATGGGCTGCGTTGCTTGCTCAACACATTGAATTTGATGTGCCACTCCAACACTTAACTGGTGAAGAGATTTTTTTTGGGTATTCATTTCGAGTGGGACCTGAAGTATTGATACCTCGGTTTGAAACCGAGGAGCTGGTAGAAAAAGTCTTAGCGCTATATGATGAGCAATTTGGCTACCCTGTTCATGTGGTTGATTTGGGGACAGGGAGCGGAGCGATTGCGATCAGCTTGGCCAAAGAAGAACTGAGGATGCAAGTCGATGCAGTCGATGTGAGTGCTGCTGCACTTGAGGTTGCTAAATATAATGCTGAGCACTTGAACGCATCGATTACGTTTCACCAAGGGTCTTGGTGTGAACCTTTATCAAGAACGTATGACATTGTCGTTGCGAATCCACCCTACATCCCAGTCAAGGAATCATTACCCAATGAAATCATTCACTATGAGCCTCACACTGCGTTGTTTGGTGGAGAGGATGGATTGGATCACCACCGTACGATATATCAATGCATTAAACCACACTTAAATCCCCGCTTTTTGATTGCGGTGGAACATGGGTTTCAACATGCGCAAGCGGTTCAAACCATGGCCCAAGAAGCCTTTCCATTGGCGCGCGTGTGGAGTGAAAAGGACATGCAGCAAAAAGACCGATTTACGTTTGTCTTACAAACATAAGTTTGAAGTGTATCCTAGTCCACATATGATAGGATAATTTTAGTGAGGTGGGTAAAAATGAGTAAAGTAGTTGTTGTGGATCATCCGCTGGTTCAACATAAAATGAGCATCATTCGAGATTACCGAACGGGCACCAAAGAATTTCGGGAAGCGTTGAATGAAATTAGCGGATTGATTACATATGAAATCTCACGTAACTTTGAAACCAAAGAAGCAAAAGTAACGACACCAATTGAAGAAACGACCGTAAGGGTATTAACAAAAGATGTTGTCATCGTCCCAATTTTACGTGCGGGACTTGGGATGGTCGATGGAATTCATACGATGATTCCAACTGCTAAAATTGGGCATGTCGGGTTATACCGTGATGAAACGACATTGCAGCCCGTTGAGTATTATGCGAAGTTTCCTGATTTACCACAAGCTACCGTGCTTGTTGTTGACCCCATGTTAGCGACCGGTGGCTCGGCAAGTTTTGCTGTGACAGCGGTCAAAAAACGAGGAGCCAAAGACATTCGTTACGTTGGCTTGGTCGGTTGTCCGGAAGGCGTTGCCCGCATGCAACAAGACCATCCTGATGTTGATATTTATTTGGCAGCAATGGATGCCCGATTGAATGAAGTGGGTTACATTGTTCCTGGTCTTGGGGACTGTGGTGACCGTTTGTTTGGCACAAAATAATGAAAAAATTTAACAAAGGACTTCGAATGTATGCACTGGTGACCCAGTTCTTACTACAAACATTTGCTTTGGTGGTGCTTGGATTATGGGCAGGTGCACGGTTGGATGAAGCGGTCAATCCGGGGTCTAGCTTATATAGTTCCTTGTTTGGGATCTTGGGTATCTTTTTGGGACTTGGGTTGTTTATCGTCTTTGTCATTCGGACGAATCGATGAATCAAGCGGTATATTCTAAAGTTGCGATTGGTGTCTGGGGCATTAGCTTTGTCGCCGTTCCCTTGCTTTGGGTCTTGTTTGGCGCATCCTATGCGCAAAGCTATTTGCTTGGTGCGGCAACGTCAATGTTGAATTTATCACTATTGATCAAATCCAGTCGACGTGCGCTTGAGCGTCCCGAAGGGAGCCGACAAGGATATATTATGTCGCAACAAGTGCTTCGTATGGGGCTTTATTTTGCGGTATTGATCGCAGCATTCTTTATTGGAACCGATCCGCTTGGGTATCTAGCCTTGTTATTTGGTTTATTAAGTGTGAAAATAGTTTTGGTATTGTATACTTTATCTAAGGGTGGGAATCTATGAATATTGAGTATTTCCAAACCTGGTTTAGTCCAGGCATAAATACATCGATACTACTGGTGATATTACTCACCTTTTTCATCGTCCTAATGTACCAAAAGATTCGCCGCTTATCACCGACAGACCGTTCGACAGGAGTGGTCATGGCGCTCGAGTTACTGGTTGATTTTATCAACAAGTTTGCGAAAGAACATTTTGGTGGGTACTGGAAATTTTATGCGCCCATTCTTTTAACGCTTGGGTTATATTTGACCTTTGCGAACACGATGGGATTGTTTGGGATTAGACCACCGACCTCTAGCATTAACGTCACCCTTGGATTGTCAATCTTAGCGTTCTTCTTGATTCAAGGAACGGGCATTGTCACCAAAGGTGGTGTCGGATACATTAAAGGACTGTTTGAACCTTTACCCTTTATGTTTCCCCTCAATGTGATCGGGGAACTCGCAGTCCCCATCTCGCTAGGACTTCGTTTGTTTGGTAATATTTTCTCAGGTGTAATCATTACTGGTTTGGTGTATGCCGCACTTGGCAACTTCGCGCCGATTATTACCCCTGTGGTACATGCGATTTTTGACGTCTTCTTTGGGTTAATTCAAGTGGTCGTCTTTATCTTATTAGTCACAATTTTTTCATCAAACTCGCTAGCAAGCGAGGAACAATAGGAGGAAACACATGGAATACAACGAATTTTTTGTTCAAGGGATGGCTGCCCTTGGCGCTGGCATCGCAATGATTGCTGGGATTGGTGCCGGAATTGGACAAGGGATGGCTGCAGGACGTGCCGCAGAAGCGGTAGGACGTCAACCAGAAGCCCAAGGTAAAATCTTGACAACGATGATTGTTGGTCAAGCGGTTGCCGAAACAACAGGACTATATGCATTGGTGATTGCCTTTATCCTTATTGGAAACTTAGGCTAAGCGTTGTTGAAGGAGGATCCGCATGGATCGCATAAGCGAATTTACTTCAACAATCGGTGAATTACTCGAACAAAGTCTAGGAATTGATACTGGACAAATCTTGTTGCAATGGATTGCAACGTTTATATTGTTTGGGGTGGTTTTTCGGTACTTATGGAAACCATTAACCACATTACTCGAAGACCGACAAGCGATCGTTGAGGGTGATTTATTACGAGCGCAAGAACTGAGTTCAAACGCTGAAAAAATCAAATCCGAAATTGATGTTCAACTGACACAAGCACGACAAGACGCCAAAGCGATGCTCGAAGCAGCGCGCACTCGTTCCTTGTCTGAGCGCGAACAATTGATTGCTGACACAGAAACGGAGTTAGCACGATTGCGTGCCAAAGCAGAAGCAGAGCTTGGTCAAGATGTTGAAAAAGCAAGGGAAGAATTAAAAGGGGAAGTCGTTGAGATTGCCTTTTTGGTGGCGGAAAAGATATTACAACAACAAGTAGATCGCAACCAAGATGTTGACATAAAGAGCGTATTGAAGCAGGTAAATCATGACAAGTCATGAGTATGCACTCGCACTCTTTCAAAGTTGCAGTAAAGCTGAGCGAGCTGTTGTCGTTGATTGGTTTCACCTCATCGAAGATATTGTTGAACAAACACCGGAGTATTTGCGGTTGATGACAAGTCCCAATATCACCGATGAGGTGAAAAAGACGCTTCTTGCTGAAGTGTTTTCCGACGCACCGGAATCGTTCTTGTATTTCTTGTATGTGTTAGTCGATCAAGACCGCTTTGCTGTGTTGATGGACATCGCTGAAGTGTATCAACAGTATATTTATGACGAAGATGGCATTATGGTCGTTGATGTCATAAGTGCACAACCATTATCGAGTGACAAGCAAGTTGAATTAACGAGTTCATTAGAAAGTAAATTTAACAAACAAATTATTTTGATTGAGAGAGTTCAACCGACAGTCATCGGTGGAATTCGACTAGAGTTCCAAGGAAAGGTCATCGACCAATCCATCTATAATCAAGTGCAGCGTCTTCATCAATCGATTAGCAGAAAGGTGTCTTAATCATGGCAAAACTTCGTTCAAGTGAAATAGCAGGACTGATTAAACAACAAATCGAGTCCTACAAAAGTGAATTAAAGACCGATTCGGTCGGTACCGTCATCCGAGTTGGTGATGGGATTGCGATTGTCCATGGACTCGATGATGCGATGTCAGGAGAGTTATTGGATTTTGGGTCGGATATTTACGGGATGGTTCTCAACCTCGAACAAGACCAAGTTGGGGTCATTATTTTGTCGCAAACCACCACAATCAAAGAAGGTGACACGGTGACGTGTACTGGATTGATTTTGGAAGTGCCCGTGGGGGAAGAGTTGTTGGGTCGTGTCGTCAATAGTTTAGGGATTGCGATCGATGGTAAACCAGCGATTGTTGCGAAGAAAACCCGAGCGGTTGAGCAAAAAGCAAGTGGTGTCATGGCGCGTCAAAGTGTCTCTGAACCGATGCAGACCGGAATCAAAGTGCTTGATGCACTTGTGCCGATTGGCCGTGGTCAACGAGAGTTGATCATTGGTGACCGTCAAACCGGAAAAACATCAATTGCAATCGATACGATCATGAATCAAAAAGACCAAGACGTGATTTGTATTTATGTCGCGATTGGGCAAAAGGAATCGACCGTACGTAACGTTGTTGAAGTGTTAGAAGAAGCCGGAGCCATGCCGTATACGATTGTTATTTCGGCATCAAGTTCCTTGCCTGCTCCAATGCTATATTTGGCACCATACGCTGGTGTCACGATGGCTGAAGAATTTATGTATTCGGGGAAACATGTATTAATTATTTATGATGATTTGAGTAAACACGCGGTTGCATACCGTGAGTTGTCGCTCTTGTTACGTCGTCCGCCAGGACGCGAAGCGTTTCCTGGGGATGTCTTTTACTTGCATTCACGCTTGTTAGAACGGGCAAGTAAACTAAGTGATGAATTTGGTGGTGGTAGCATTACTGCCTTACCAATCATTGAAACCAAAGAAGGCGATATTAGTGCCTACATCCCAACCAACGTCATTTCGATTACGGATGGACAAATCTTCTTACAAACAAACTTGTTCTATTCCGGAATTCGACCTGCGATTGACGCTGGAAACTCGGTGTCTCGCGTTGGGGGAGCAGCACAAACCAAAGCGATTAAAAAAGTATCGGGAACGCTGCGTTTGAACTTAGCAAGTTACCGAGAACTAGAAGCCTTTACGCAATTTGGTTCGGATTTGGATGAATCGACGAAGACGACGCTAGAGCGTGGTCGACGTACGGTTGAAATCTTGAAACAAGGACTCCATGAAAACTTAACGGTGGGACAAATGACCTTTGCGCTTGCGAGTTTGAAGGATGGGTTCTTGGATGACGTAAAGATTGAAGATGTTCGTCGTTATGAGAGTGAGTTGTATTCGTTCTTAGAAACCGACAAGTCAGCAAAAGCATTAAAGGATTCCATTAATCAAACAGGCAAATATCCTGCCGAGGAAGACGTCAAAGACGTGTTAACACGCTTTAGTCGTCAGTTTGCGTAGGAGACTTGTATGCCAGCTTCAATGAAACAAATCAAAAGTCGAATTCAAGCGACGCAAAAGACGTCCCAAATTACCAAAGCGATGAACATGGTGAGTGCGTCAAAAATGAAACGTGCTGAACGCTTGATTCGCCAATTCTCTAACTTTACGGAAAAAGTCGGAGCAATTATGGGTCACTTGATTGCGAGTGACGATGGGGACTTACGTCATCCATTGCTGGAGGTCCGTCCAGTGTCTTCAACATTGTTTATTGTTGTGACATCTGACCGTGGACTTGCCGGACCATACAATTCCAATGTGCTCAAAGAAATGGTTCGACAAATGAAACAGACATCACAGCCGGTGTTGTTAACGGTTGGTAAGAAAGCCCAAAGCTTTATGCGTTCACGCAATCTTACTTCGATCAATCCGGTGCCATTCTTGCACCGTGATGAAGTGAACTTTGGGATGGTCAAAACGATTGTCCAGCAAATTACGATTGGGTATGAGTCCAATGAATTTGATGAAGTAAAGATTATTTTTAATCATTATGTGAATACGTTGACGCAAGAGGTTCGCGTGCAACAATTGCTGCCGATTGTGACCAGTGACGATGAGACATTGGATTCCTATGAGTTTGAAGGGGGACCACAAGCGATCATTGATCAGTTGTTACCGGTCTATATTGAAAATATGATTTACGGTGCATTGTTAGATTCCAAAGCGAGTGAACATGCCTCACGAATGACGGCGATGCAAAGTGCGACAGACAATGCCAAAGACATCATTCGTCAATTGAATTTATTCTATAACCGCGCTCGCCAAGCGAGTGTGACCTCAGAATTGACCGATATTATCGGTGGCGCAAATGCCGTAGGAGGGAACCAATAATGAATACAGGAACTGTCCAACAAGTCTTGGGTCCGGTCGTTGATGTTCGCTTCAAAGACCAGCTACCTGAGATCAACCATGCCTTACGAATTCAGACAACCAATGCCGCAGGGATTGAGATTGACCTTGCCTTAGAAGTGGCACTTCACTTGGGTGACCGCGTGGTTCGAACGATTGCCTTAGATTCGACCGATGGATTGGTGCGAGGCATGGAAGTTACTGACACAGGAGCAACGATTACGGTCCCCGTAGGAAACGTCACGCTAGGGCGTTTGTTTAACGTTTTGGGTGAGCCGATTGATGGCAAACCTGCACCAAGCAAAAGTGAACCACATTTGCCGATTCACCGAAGTGCGCCTGCATTGGAAGAGTTAAGTTCTCGGGTTGAAATCTTAGAAACCGGGATCAAAGTTGTTGACTTACTGGCGCCGTATATCAAGGGTGGTAAAATTGGCCTCTTTGGTGGTGCTGGGGTTGGAAAAACCGTTATGATTCAAGAATTGATTCATAACGTTGCCCAAGAACACGGTGGAATTAGTGTCTTTGCTGGTGTTGGTGAGCGAACCCGAGAAGGCAATGACTTGTATCATGAAATGGCCGATTCAGGCGTCATCGATAAAACCGCGATGGTGTTTGGTCAAATGAACGAGCCACCAGGAGCCCGCATGCGCGTTGCCTTAACAGGACTCACAATGGCAGAACATTTTCGTGATGCAGAACAACAAGACGTGCTGTTCTTTATTGATAACATCTTCCGCTTTACCCAAGCCGGAAGTGAAGTGAGTGCCTTACTTGGACGTATGCCAAGTGCGGTTGGATATCAACCAACCTTAGCAACAGAGATGGGTCAACTTCAAGAACGAATTACGTCAACCAATCAAGGATCAATCACGTCAATTCAAGCGGTGTATGTTCCCGCCGATGACTACACGGACCCCGCACCTGCGACCACGTTTAACCACTTGGATGCAACAACAGCGTTGTCACGTAAACTAGCCTCGGAAGGAATTTATCCTGCGGTCGACCCACTCGCGTCAACATCACGTGCATTGTCCCAAGAAATTGTTGGGGAAGAGCACTTTGCAGTGGCTCGCCAAGTCCAAGAAACGATTCAGCGATACAATGAGTTGTTAGACATCATCGCGATTCTTGGGATGGATGAATTGAGTGAAGAAGACAAACAATTGGTTCACCGAGCTCGCCGCGTTCGCTTATTCCTCAGTCAAAACTTACATATCGCGGAAGCCTTTACCGGTCAACCAGGGTCATATGTGAGCGTCAAAGATACCATTTCAGGGTTCAAAGCGATTCTAGCGGGCGACTATGATGACTTACCGGAGGATGCCTTCCGTAGTGAAGGAACGATTGCTGACGTTGTTGCTAAAGCGAAACGAATGAAGGATTCGGCATGAGAATTTCCATCACAACTCCTTCAAAAACATTGATTGATCAAGAGTGTGAGTTTGTCTTGGTCCATGGACCCATTGGCGAGTTTGCGATGTTAGAAAATCACATTCCGATCATTGCGACTGTGTTTGAAGGGTTCATCAAAGTTCGTCACCAAGACGTTGAAACCTTTGTTGCAGTTTCAGGTGGTGTTGTCGATCAAAAAAACAATGTCATTACTGTCATTGCTCAAGCTGCAGTGATTGCCAAGACGCAAGAAGAAGCTGTTGTTGAACTTGATCGGTTGAATGAAGAGATGTTAGCAACCAATCGCCGAATGGAAAAAGAGTTTGCCTTTTCAGAAACCGAATTGAAGCGCAGCATCACGGCATCTAAATCTGGAGAATTTGTTTAAACGGTCCCTTGAGGACCGTTTTTATTTTCGCTCATAGAAGTGCTATAATAGCCATAATGTGGGGTCATGATGAAGAAGAACTTGGCAGACCGATTTTCTGATGTGATGTTGCGTGTTGTTCGTCCGATTGGACATGTTTGGATGCGCATCGATGCAAAAAAGAAGATCACATCAACGGTTGATTTTCGTCGCAAAGACCCTTTTGTCTTGGTCGCTAATCATACGTATTTGTTTGATGTGATTCAACTGGGGTTATTGTTTCATCGAACCCCTGCCGCTGTGTCGCAAGAGTTTTTGCTTAGTACAAAAGGGATTCGTTGGGCACTCAAACACATCACCAAAGTCATCCCCAAATCCAAAGGTGTTGCTGACGTAAGAACGATTCGTCAAATCTTGACGGTTGTTAAAAAAGGATACCCCATTTTGTTGATGCCAGAAGGGGATTCCACTTATTTTGGCAACACCGGGATGCTCGAACCTGCAACGTCCAAATTGATCAAGAAATTGGGGATTGATGTTGTGTACGTCAAGGTCAAGGGTGGATATTTATCCAAACCACGCTGGGCAAAGAGTCGTCGTCGCGGTCGCTATGTTGAAATGCATGTGGATACCTTGTTTACCAAAGACCAGTTGACAACGCTGAGTGTCGACCAAATCGCTACACAATTGGATGCCGCACTTGCACATGATGATTATCAATGGCAAACGCAAGCCATGCATTTGTATCAAGGAGAACGACTCGCTGAAGGGTTTGAAAATGTGATTTATCGTTGTCCCGTCTGTGGGGCCTTCCATTCGTTTGATGTCTCAGGTAATGCAATTCATTGCCGGGAATGCAAGACCGATGCAACCGTGAGTGAGTATGGTTTTATTGAAGGATTTTCCGTGCGCACGATGCATGAACTGGATGCGCTACAACGACCCTTTACTCACGAGTTGAAACAACAAACATTTCAAAGCAATGCCACTCTTCAATTTGTCGATCATACTGTGCATCAACGAACCAAAGGAATTGCGGTTCAAGTTGCGTATCAAGCAGGAGAACTTCATATCAAACACAAGACAGTGCAGACCATTCCAGTGACTGACATGGTTAACCCTGTGTTAACAATGCGACGAAATTTAACCTTTGAGTACCAAGATAGAGTATATTTAATACAACTTGAACGCTTCGCAATGAGTTTCTTGCGTGCTGTCCAAGAAAAATATTAGGTGAAGATGATGTTAGATTTCTTGTCGGAGTATTTACCAGATTATAGTGGGATTGTTCATTTTATTATTATTGCTGGCTTGCTTGTAGTTGCGAAATTGATGAAAGAACGGATCCCGTTCTTAAACCGGATTATCGTTCCATCTGCGTTACTCGCAGGTGGACTTGGATGGCTGCTTTCTGAACAAGCACTCGGGTTGATTACATATGACACTCGCTTATTAGAAATTATTATTTATAATTCGATTGGATTAGGATTCATTGCGCTAGCTTTACGCACCAATGACAAAGGCTCATTCAAGCCGTTTGTGACTGGCGCTATTATCGCAAGCGGATATTTGTTTCAAGCGTTTGTGGGATCATTGGTTGTGGTGTTGTTGTTTTCTGAGCTATTTTTAGGCACTGGGTTTTTGATTTCTTTGGGGTTCTCTCAAGGACCTTCGTTGGCGTTTAACATCGGTCTTGGGTGGGAAAACCAAGGACTGGTTCCACTTGGGAGTGGATTAGGAATTGCGATTGCCTCGATTGGCTTTTTGTGGGGTGGGTTGGTTGGAGTCATCGTCAACAACCTTTATGCAAGAAAACACAATTTGCCACTTCTAAAAGTCGAAGAAAAAGTGATTGCTTCGCAAGTTGATGTCGATACGCATTCCAAAATCACGATTTTTGACATGTTAACAACAAACATTGTGTTGGTGTTATTGATTTACGGAGTGGTTGTCTTGGTGTTGGCATTTACGCAACGTTTCCTCGCGCCACTTGGTGGTCTTGCAGGCACATTAGCCAATCTTGTTTATGGGTTGAACTTCTTGATTGGAATCATGGCTGCGTTTGGATTCAAGCGTCTGCAACGATTCATTAACGACAAGGGTGTGAATGTCTTATTTGTCACCAACAATTACTTGCTGCAATCGATTTCTAGCTTTTTATTCAATGTGTTGATTACCGCAAGTGTATTGATCATCTCAACTTCCAGTGTAAGAGAATACTTTTGGTTTATTGTGATTGGAACGACACTTGCTGGTGTGTTGACATTAGGCTACTTTAAAGTACTTGCTTATTGGCAATTTGATGAACACCAACATGAATACATGATTGGATTTTATGGAAATAACACGGGGGTTATTTCGACTGGAATTGCGCTTGTCAAAATGATTGACCCCGAATTAAAAACCCCCGTGGTCCAGGGACTCGTTGTTGGTTCGGGGACAGCGTTGTTCTTTGCGATTCCACTCTTTGGTATTTTAGTGATTCCCGAAGCCTTTGTAGACCAAGGATTCATTGGGGTTGTTTATACCTTTGCTGCTCTTGTTATTTATTGGCTAGTTTTGATGACGTTCTTGTTTGTTGCGAAGCGACGGGGTGCTGCATGAGTTTGAGTGATTATGTTTTGTTGTATCAATTCGCCGTCTTTGTGTTGATGATTCCCTTCACCTTTAAGATGCTCGAAGCACTAAATGCCGATACGTTATTCAAGCGAAGTGCACTGTGGCAAAAACAATCATTTTATTTGATCATGACTGTCGTCATTGCCTTTTTATTCAGTGAAGCTGTCATTTTATTGCTGGAAGTATTTATTCGATAAGACCTCTTGAGAGGTCTTTTTTATTGTAACTTATGTTACAATATACAAAAATGAATGGAGCATTGATATTGTGAAAATAGGGATTCTAACCGACTCCACCGCAAACCTTCAACAAATTCCATATGCGAGTGAACGAATCAAAGTCATTGATTTTTCAGTGATTATTTCTGGAACAAGTTTCAAAGCATCGACCTTAAGTACTGATGAGTTTTATCAACGCATGGCGAATGCTGAGAAGATTCCGACCACGTCGCAAGGAACAGTGATGGATGTTGTTACATTATTGGAAGAGTTCAAAGCCGAAGGGTGTAGTGATGTCATCGTCATGACGATTTCTTCTAAATTAAGCGGTTCGTACCAAAACATCGCGAGTGCTGCGGCAGAAGTCGATGGACTTGTTGTCCATTTACCAGATACGTTAACAACTGAAATCATGCTTGGCACCGCGGTGATGTATGTTGATGAATTGATCATTCAAGGGCAAGATGTATCGACTATTTTAACCCAACTAGAGCCTTTTTTGCTTGCCGATGGTGCTTTCTTTTATGTTGATTCGCTGAAGCATTTGGTCAAAGGGGGCCGCATCTCTGGCGCGTCTGGGATGGTCGGTGAAGCTCTAAAGATCAAACCCATTCTTGAGTTAACCAAAGAAGGGACAATTGAACTCAAAGAAAAAAAACGAACCAAAACCAAAGCCGTGAATCATTTGCTCGCGCTGGTTCAAGACCAAGTCAAAGATACCCCGCATACGTTGTTTTTATTGTATTCAGATAATCATGCGGAAGTTGCAGCCTATGAATCGATGTTTCCACTGGATGCGTTCCGCAAAGCACGATACTTGTCGCCATTGACCCCGGTCGTTGGGGCCCATACAGGACCTGGTGTGATTGGGATTGGTTGGCGGCTACATGAAAGAGCGTAAGCTCTTTTTTCTTATGGTATAATCGGTCTATGAGACCAGCCATTCGTGAGGTATTACGTACCTTAATTGAAGCCGGATATGAAGCGTACATCGTGGGCGGTTATGTTCGCGATGTTTTGCTTGGCCATGACACGAATGATTGTGACATTACAACCAGTGCCACCCCCGATCAAGTAGAACGATTGTTTCCTGAGACGCATTCTCATGCCAAGCAATACGGAACCATCGGAGTGGTGTGTCTTGGGGAGTTATTTGAAGTGACGACGTTTCGCAGTGAAGGCACGTATGATGACTTTCGCCGGCCTTCATCGGTGACCTTTTCCACCTCGCTAGAAGCGGATTTATCGCGTCGTGATTTTACCATCAATGCGTTAGCGATGAACCTCCAAGGAGAACTTACAGATTTGTATGGTGGGCAAGCGGACCTAGAATCGTCCCTTCTTCGTGCGATTGGTGACCCCTTGGTTCGCTTGCGAGAAGATGCACTTCGAATCTTACGGGCGCTGCGCTTTCAAAGCCAGTTGGGGTTTCAGCTAGAAGCATCATTGGTTGACGCAATGAAAGAGTGTGCGCCCTTGGTGGCTCATCTTTCAAGCGAACGCGTGATGGACGAATTAAAAAAATTATTACGTGGTCCGTTTCTTGAGTTAGCGCTAACACAGTATCATGAGATCGCGTTACCCGGACTTCCGTTGTTGGTTGCTGACGAAGGATTGTCGTTGGTCGAACAATGTGCGATTGCGCAGTTGAGAGATCACTTCGATGCGAGTGGATTTCCATGGACCAAAGAAGAACGTTCCATCTACATAGACGCACAAACACTCACGACAAGCGCACCGACAAAAACCCAGTTGTATCAAATGTCGCATCCGCAAGCAATGATACGCATCGGGGCGGTAGTCTATCACTGGGATGCAGCGAAGTTGACCGACATGTATCATGGATTGGTCATTCATTCGCGCAGCGAACTCAAGATCAGTGGCCACGATGTTGTGGCGCTACAGTTTGAAGGGGAATCGATAGAACAAGTCCTTCGCACTGTGGAGTCGATGGTCGTCGAGGAACAACTGCACAACGAACAGACTGCGATACTATCGTGGATAAAGGAGCACTATGATGAAAATTATTGAATTAAAACATGCCGTTTCTACTGCCGAAGAGGTTGTGATTATCGGGAAAATCAATACCATCAATGAAAGCACGACACGAGATGGTCAGCCATTTATCTCAGTGAATGTAGAAGATGCGACCGGCTCAGTGACTGGCCGTTTATGGAACACCAAGGAACATGGGTTTGAAAAAGGTATGGTGTACGAAGTGACGGGCACAATGAGTGAATACAATGGCCGGTTACAGTTGATTGTTAGTGACTATACCCAAATTCTTGATGAGGCGATTGTGAGTTCATTTTTTACCAGTGCACCCAAATCCAAAGAGTGGCTCATCGAACAAGTGAACTATTATGTGGGGTTGATTACTGACAACGACTACCAACAAGTGGTGCAGACGTTATTGACCAAACATCATGAGGATTTTTTTGAGTATCCTGCCGCGACGCAAAACCATCATGCGTACTTGCAAGGTTTGAGTTACCATACTGTTTCAATGTGTCAACTTGCTGAAAGCATCATGCCGCGCTATGAGATGTTTGATGCATCACTCGTCTATGCAGGCATCTTGCTGCATGACCTTGGGAAAATCGTTGAATTATCCGACGCTAAAGGCCCCGAATACACCAATGAAGGCAAGTTGCTTGGGCATTTAGTTCTTGGCGCCCAGTGGGCCAAAGAAACCGCTCAGACGCTTGGTGTGGCGCAAGAGAAATCGTTATTGCTGCAACACTTGATTATTTCTCATCATGGTCGCCGTGAATGGGGAGCCGCACAAGTGCCGCAGACTGCCGAAGCAGAGTTATTGTATTTCATCGATAACTTGGATTCCAAGATGGAATCGATTCGTGTCTTTCTCGATGAAGTAGCAGTTGGTGAATGGACGAAACGAATTCCTGTTTTGGATGGACGAAGTCTATATCGACATAAAAAAAACTAGCCGAGAAATCGGCTAGTTTTTATACATTCCGTGGGTCGAATTGAATGGCTGCTTGACGCTCGGATGCGGCAATGAATTCATTGAAGACGGCCAGTTGTGCTGAATCAGTGAATGCTAACGTTCCTTTTGTTTGAAGTTCTTCATTGAAGAACACGAAGCGATAGCTTTCACGGTACTCGTCTTTCACAGGAACATAATAGGTGTCCAAGAATAAGATTAAATCTACACTCAATTCACTTTGATCGTCAGATTCAAAGCGGACAACGTCCTCACGTGAGGGCAGACTTAAGTTTGGATTAGTGGGATATGCATTGAGTTTAGGTGTGAAGTTGCTTGCATAAATGACATGGACACCAAACTGTGAGGAAACATTGTTTGGTGACACCAAGTTTCTGGCAACCGTTGCCACCATGGTGTTGTACATGCCACGAGCTTCCACTTCAAAGGGTTCCAACCATCATCCCTGAGGTGGTAACAGTGTTCAAGTCTTCTACACAGCTTAAGAATCCTGCTTCTTTGAATGGCAACCAAATGCTTTGTTCTGCATCTCGTCTTCCAGCAAGGCGAATTGCTGCGTTGTATTCACTAACAATTTCGTTGAAGCTTGCAATCGTCATTTCTTCCAGTTCACTCTGTGCTTGCACTCGTTCCCGCAAAGAGATTCGCAAACTCATCTGCAAGCAATCGCTGCGGCTCAGTCCACGTTGTTGCTAATAGTGGATCTGGTGCACCATCATTGTCATCATCTCGATGAATCAATAAATGAATCAAGTCTATTGAGAAGAAGTCGTTGTAATCGTTTTACCATCAAGTCATAATACGTATCAATGGCGGTTGGTGTTTCTAGAGAGTCTCACAAAGTTTGCTTCTAGAACTTCTTGGGCGATGAACTCATTGTATAAACGAAGTTCCAGAGCGGTAACTGAAGGCCAAGTAAATAAACTGAGGCCAAGTAATTTGTGTTGGGCTAAATCCAAACTGTTCCTTACTCTCCGGCAAAGAAGGCATCTCTAAGGCCTGTAATTGTGCTCTTGCACCGTTGCGTACCCCTCGGGTGTGACTGTTTCGCATCATATACGTCAGATTCTGCAAGTGACATTTGTTGATACATTTCTCAGGAGACAACTGAAGGGAAGTATCGTTGCAGCGCAACGAAGAATTCATCGGCAGTGACGGGTACTTGTTCGCCGTTACACGTTCGTAGCGGAAGGCAATCGGAATTGTCCTTGGTTTTCACCATCAGCACAAACAAGCTTGTAATAATTGCTAATCGTAAGTAGGGATCCAAACACGGTCAGTGCGTTGGCCTGAAGCAATTGATTCATTTTGTTTGAACTTCTTCACTCGATTCGCTACGTGAGACCGCACTTCCTCAATCAACTCATTGATTAAGGATGGATTGATAGTGATTGCTGATGCAGGTTCTAGTAACGTTGCTTGGTAATCCAAGTCTTCGATTTCAGGAAATAACCCTCTGAAGCTATTGGGTTCATCGCCAGAAATTTTTGGATGATGTAATAACTGGTTTCTTCGCCACGTCCCGATTGCACGAATGTTTGTAAAGGAACTGAAAGGGAAAATTCCTGCCTCTTCATCAATCAAGAATGACCCAGATAATTCGCGGAACAACACCCTTGCTAGTTCAGGGTTGGAAGAGGAGATGTGGTGTCAAAGTCATATAGCATGTCTGTCTCACAACCAGAAGACGCCATCAGCAAACGATACTGTTTTGTTGAATGCATTATTATAAAGCGTAATATAAGCCTGCAATAATGGTTCCTCGAAAGGGACATCGACAAATTCGCCAGTATCGGTTACATCTAGCCCAACATTTTCTTAGGGCTGCAACTGCGGAATCTAATGTATTATATCGAACAACAATGGCACATACTTCATTATGAAGACGTTTCATAATAGGTCGCAATTTCTTGACCATATTTGATCGTTGGTAAAATTTGGTCTTTGGTGTACAACTCTCGAGCTCGTTGCAAATAGAGCTCTTCTTTGAAGTCGTCAACGGAATCAAATCCGTTGTTGCTTAAAATATTGGTAAACTCGGCTTCCGCTCGGCGGCGGTCTGCGTCAGCTAATGTAACTAGTGCTTCGTCTAGAGGTACGCCATAAATGGCCTCTTCCAGGGCTTCTTCAACATCGAAGGTGACATCGTTTTTTGCCAACTGGATAAAGTCAACGGGGCCACTTGTTAATAAATCACGAGTTATGATCGAATTCATTACTCGCAATCCAAATTGGTCCACCAATTCAGTATAAATGGTTTCGTTGGTGATGCGAATGTCTCCAAGTTCAACAAATGTATCATTGGCAGATCGAAGTTGGGGTACTTCCGCATCAGTGCTAATCAAACTACAACTAAATGCAAGTAATAGAATGATGATTAGGGCGGCTGTTGTTGGTAGAATGCGGCGCAATAATTGTTGCGTTGTCATAGTGATTCTCCTCTTAAGAATAAGGCTAAATTCGCAAAGATAATCATAGCATGAACCAACGATGGATTCAACTTTGTTGCGGGTTTTTTCTATGCTAAACTACGAAAGGAAAGATGCGGAAGTAACAATGAAGATTATTGTACTTGGGTCAGGGTCCAAAGGAAATTGCACGATGTATCAAACACCAACTACCACGTTCTTCATTGATTGTGGTTTTTCGCATCGTGATATTCGTCTGCGATTGGAACAACGTCAAATGGAATTTGACCGTTTGGATGCAATTATTATTACCCATGAACACATTGATCACGTCTCCGGATTACCAAGTATTTACAAGTTTCATCAACCGATGTTGTATATTTCAACCAAAACATACCAATCTCTTGCAACCTACATCAAACAAGCAATTCCAACGTCATGCTTGAAGTTGTTTGAAGCGGAGTTTGAAATTGGTGATGTGTTTATTGAACCTTTTGAAGTGTCCCATGATGCCTCTCACCCTTTGGGCTACCGGATGACGCACCAAAGCAAATGTGTCGTGCACTCTGCCGATACAGGGTATGTTCCGCGTCGGTTGTTTGAACAACTCCAAGGGGCTGATGTCTATGTCTTTGAGTCCAATTATGATCCTGAATTGCTTTT
This sequence comes from Bacilli bacterium, assembly GCA_018401215.1. GTDB lineage: Bacteria > Bacillota_I > Bacilli_A > MAG-NZ > MAG-NZ > M30B81. Next base: position 107,698 of record JAGYLA010000001.1, read on the forward strand.
GGATACTGACCGTCCCTTTACGTTAAAACAACGCATTATCGGCAACAGTGGTCATTTGTCCAACGAACAAAGTGCCTTGGTCTTGCGTGAACTAATTCGCGACAATACCCACACGGTCATTTTCATTCATTTGTCGCAAGAAGCAAACACCGTTCATCATGCGAAACAAACCCACCAACAGTTCATTGTCAATGAGAAGCTTTGTTGTGTGTATTCCACTCAAGACGAACCCACTGAGGTCATCCTATTATGAGGATTTTGTTGATTGTTGTCGGTCAACTAACTACTCCAGGCTTACGAACACTGAGCGATGATTTTGAGCAACGCTTGAAGCATTACACGTCACTAAAAATTATTGAAGTCAAAGAAGCCAAAGGCAGTGTCGACGAAGTCTTGGATGCAGAAGCATCGTTGATTCAAAAACACATTCCTGATGCTGCAAACGTTTATGTGTTGGCGCTGGAAGGGTCTCCACTAAGTTCATTACAGTTTGCAACAATGGTTGAGGCCCATCAAACGTATGGCTCAACACCGTTGGTGTTTATCATTGGTGGGTCTGATGGACTCGCTGATTCGATCAAACAACAAGGCAAATTGCTTCGTGTATCAACAATGACATTTCCGCATCAACTGATGCGAGTTATGTTTTTGGAACAATTGTACCGGGCGTTTAAAATTATTCGCAATGAGGTCTACCACAAATAAAAAGCGAACCAATCGGTTCGCTTTGTTTTATCTGATAAACCCAAGCTTGGCCAAAAATGCATATTGCCATTGTAAAAACAATGGAAAGACAAAGACGATAACAATACTTGCAATCGTCATTTCACCAAATCCAATCCCACCGATGAGCCCAACAATCAATCCAAGCGTAAGCCCAGTGCCTTCGATGGCTAACCGAATCCAAAATACTTGTTTGGTTTTGAACCAGTCCATGAGCAAATACATCAATTCATCAAATGACACTGCGGCAATCTTGGTTGTTGAGATGATCGCTAAGCCAAGGGTTAGAATATAAATTCCAATTGGGTAGCTAATGAGTCGTACCCAGATGGACGTGGGATTGTAATTGGCTAAGGCAATTAAGTCCCAAAAATCGAGGGCAATTCCAGCAATCAGCACCGAGCTAAAACTGATCAGATAACGAAGGTTTTTACGTGAGATGGTAACGAACAAAATAATCAGTCCTTGAACCACAAAGGCGGCAGTTCCCAGGGTCAAAGGGGTGGTTAATTTTAAGTGCACAAACAACACATCAAAGGCGGCAGGTCCTAAAGAACTACGAATGATTACGACCGCTCCAAATGTGGCGACAACATTCCCTAATATATATTGTATGATCCGAGCTTGTATGGTGTGTTTCTGCATGAGGTCTCGCTAACGGTTATTTTTATGATAAGAGTGATTCTAATTCTTCAATGAAGGCAGGTAATTGATTCAAATCGTCGAGTTTGCAACCACTTGCGAGTGGATGACCACCCCCTTGATAGTTGCTAGCCACTTGATTAATCGTAATGGACGCCGAACGCAATCGAACGCGCCATTCCGATTCCTTGGTTTGATACACCAAAAACCAAATTGGATAGCCTTTGACATCGGACAATTGACTAATAAAGTTTGCAGCAGCGTCATCCGTCAATTGGGCTAATGTAATGTCCTCTTGTGTTAATACCACATAAAGGATCCCTTTGGGTGAGGTTTGAATCTTACTTAGAAATTGACCGAGAAATTGAAGTTCTTCGATGGTTTTTTCATACAAGGATTGATACACATCCGTCACGTCAATTCCCGTCTTGAGTAATGTCGCGGCTTGCGTCAATGTCTCTGCAGTCACTCCGCGGTAACGAAAGCGTCCTGTATCGGTTGTTATGCCCGTCAACAATGCTTTTGCCGCAATCGGTGGAATCGTGTAATTCCACTCAGTAAGCAGTCGAGTAATGATATTACAAGTTGACGGGGACGTGGTATCGACATAGTCAATGTCGCCAAAGAAATCAATATGAGGATGATGATCAATTCGCAGTAACTGTTTGGCAGTGTTATAGCGTTGATCATAAATTCGTTCTTGGTTTGCCGTATCCAAACTAATGACGAGCGCGGTTGGAAATAGCTCATCAGCTACGTCATCGGGTGTGCCAATGAATGCTAAATAGTCTAACGCTTCATAGCGACAAACCACTTGTTTGGTAGGAAACTGATGAAGGATTGAGTGGCGAAGCCCTTCGCTAGCACCGATGCAATCACCATCCGGGCGAACGTGCGCAATAATAATGATGGGATCTGCGGCTTCGATCATGGTTTTTATTTCGTTCATATGTACCTCTACTTCGACATTGTAGTGTATAACAACTAGCCAATTTGTACAAGGTAAACAACGACAAACAGGGCGAAATTGGGTATAATATCATTGAGGTAATTCGATGCTTGAAATCAAACATGTTAGTAAATCATACGGCCACATTTTAGCGGTCGATGATGTATCGCTTTCTGTTCAACCAGGTGAAATATACGGTCTTCTTGGCTTGAATGGTGCGGGCAAAACCACCACATTTCGAATGATTATGAATTTGTTTTCTGCCGACCAAGGGGACATTCTCTTGGAAGGAGAACCAATTGGGTATCCACAAATGGACCGAATTGGCTTTTTGAGCGAAGACCGTTCGCTAATGACAAAAATGACCGTCAAAGAACAAATGATTTTTTATGGTCGTTTAAAAGGAATGGATAAAAAATCCGCAGTCGATGCAATGCGCTACTGGTTGGACCGCTTCAACATCAAAGAATATGAGACTCGCAAAATCAAAGAGCTCTCCAAAGGAAATCAACAAAAGATTCAGTTCATTACGGCCATCATGCACCAACCAGATTTGTTGATTCTGGATGAACCGTTCAATGGGCTTGATCCGATCAATGTGGAATTGTTTATTGATGTGATTCGTGAGTTCTGAAACCAATGGCAAAGCGATTATTTTTCATCGCATCAAAATGCATCACATTGAACAGTTTTGCGAATCCCTTGTCGTTACTGCGCAATGGACGTGTCGTCTTAGCAGGAAACATTCAGCAAATCAAAGAAGACTTTCAACAAAAGAACATCTTTATTCAGTGCGAGCATTGATGTCGAGTTTGTTCGTCAACTCGACGGTGTGCTTGCTGTTGTCGAACACAACGACATGATTGAAGTAAAGATTGAAAATGCGAGTCATGTGGCTAATGTATTTGAAGCAGTGAAACTCTCGCGCGCAAGACGTCAAAATGTTTGATGTTCATGCCAAGTTTGCATGAAGTTTTTGTCGCTAAAGTAGGAGAAGCGTATGAAGCGGAATAAAGCATGGTTTTTGATTGGGTTTAGTCTGCGCCGTAAAATCTTCCGAAAGTCCTTTTTCATCTCCAATGCTGTCATCATTTTAGTGATTTCGGTGTTAGCAAATTTGGATCAAATCATTTCTTGTTTGATTCTGAGGACGCGACAGTCTACACCGTGTATTATGCCGATGAGTTTGATAACAAATATGAAGACTTGTTTCGAGTCTCCTTGAATGGTCAAGTGGAACAAGGTGTGACGGTGATTGGTTCACTCAACCCTGTGATTGGAAGTGACGATGAATTGATTGTCTCGTTGACGAGTGATTTTACAGCGACGGTTGAGAGTAACACTTCGATTCCGGCCTTAACTTATAATTCGATTGTTCAAACACTGAATCAAATTAAATTGATTGAGGTGAGTGAACAGTACAGTCTAAGCACCAACGAGGTGATGCGCTTGTCGACCCCCGTGATGATTAATCGTGCGATTACGGTGGAGGAAGTCACTTCAGAAGAAGATTTATTGATTGACCAAGGCGTTGCGTATGCGATCACGGTTCCATTGTTTTTGGCGTTGGTGTTCGTAATTCAAATGGTTGGGATGGAAATCTTTGAAGAAAAGTCGACCAAAAGTACCGAGATTATTTTATCGAACGTCACACCTCAGGAACATCTGATCGCAAAAATTGCCTCGTCGAACATGTATAGTTGGATCCAGTTTTTCTTATTTTTTGTCTATGGGTTATTGGGATTCACGAGTCGGTCTTTGATTGAATCGGTGGCGGGAGAAGCAACAGCGATTGACGTTAGCATCTTTGTTGATAGTGTGTTAGAAGTCATCCCAGTGGTGTTGGTGTTATACATTATGACCAACATCATTTACTCGATCATTATGGCAGTGCTTGCGGCAACGGCATACGAGATGGAAGACTTTCAAAAAATCATTTCTCCATTGATGATTACCATGGTGGTTGGATTTTATATTGGATTGTTTACGATCTTTGTTCCAGAAACAACGTTTGCGTTGATCATGGCGCACATTCCACTCTTTAGTTTGATGATTGCCCCCGCCTTATGGGTCGCTGGCGTGCTTCAGTGGTGGAATATTGGTATTATAGTAGTAATCCAAGCAGCGACCATTTACTTGCTGTATCGATATGGAGCTGCATCCTACAAACAAGCTATTTTGGATTATTCCGGCCAAGGAGTATTTCAACGTTTGTGGAAAATATTACGAGGAAAGCAAGCCGCATGATCAACGAAGTTACCGTTCAAGAGTTGAATCAACTACTACCCACATCGCCAATCATCATTGACATTCGCGAACCGCACGAACTGTTTACGGGGTTTATCCCCGGAGTGGTAAACATCCCGATGATGACACTTGCGTTAAACCATGAAGACTACATGAAGCCTGATCAAACCATTTACATCGTGTGTGAACATGGGGTGCGAAGTGTTCAGTTGATTGAAGTCTTTGCGGCGATGTATCCTAAGATGATTAATGTCACTGGGGGCACGGAACTGTATGCAAGATTCTTTCCCCTTGATCAATTCAATGAAGAAGGAGAATATCATGGCAATCGAATATAGTGATCAAGCGAATTATTTAAGTAAGTTAGACAAAGGAGTTGGCTTGTTGGTGTTTTATGCTGACTGGTGTGGCCCTTGTAAGATGTTGCATCCAGAACTAGAAAAACTCGATGCAGATGGCGTACGCATTGTCAAAGTAAATAGTGACACCAATCCATCACTGATGATGGAATTTGGGTTGTCTGGTGTTCCGTCAATGATTTTATTTAAAGATGGATTACCACAAGAAAAAACGAGTGGATATCGACCAAAAGCCCAGTTGGAACAGTGGCTTTCTAAGTTTGCAGGATAACCGATGAAGAACGCTTCTCATGAGTTATTGAACCAAATGTTGGTTGAAACCTTTAATCAAATTTTGGTGTTGCAAGAAACGTTCATCAACCAGCATGCCGAATTGTCTGTGACGATGAATGAAGTGCACGTAATGGAAGCGATTGAGCGCTTTGGCTCTCCAACCATGGCACAAGTCTCACAATACATGCTAGTAACCCCAGGAACATTATCAACGTCAATCAAACGCTTGGAAAAAAAAGGATACGTGACGCGACGTCAAAACACCGAAGACCGCCGAGTGTATCATTTGTCGATTACTGCGCAAGCATCAAAGGTCCTCGCAATTCATCAAGACTTTCATCAACGGATGATTGAGGGCATCTTGAATCATCCGGAAGTCGATTTACAAAGTGTCTTTCATACAATCAAAGTGCTCTTGGAATTTTTTGAGACATTAAAAAAGGAATATGCGAAATAGCATATTTTTTTTGGTATGATACTTCGTAGAGAATGAAGATAAAACAATGGTTGGGCGATGCCGCCTTTTATCAACGACTGTTCGCGTTGAGTGTCCCGCTTGTGCTTCAGCAACTGATCACAGCAAGCATTCAAATTGTCGATAACGTGATGGTTGGTCAATTAGGAGAAACAGCGATTGGCGCCGTTGGCGTTGTCAATCAGTTGTTTTTTGTTGTGATTATTTCGTCATTTGGTGTGATGTCAGGGTCAACGATATACATGGCACAGTATTTCGGTGCCAAAAACAAAGACAAACTCCAACAAACCTTTCATTTTACGATTCTTGCTGCCCTTGCGGTGGGGGTTGTGGCGTTTGTCTTGTTTTCCTTTGCCGATGCATTGTTGATTGGTGTGTTTACACAAAACGTAGAGACAACAGCACTGGCTCAAGACTATATCGCAATCATTCGATTTGGTTTGTTTGCCTTTGCGGTATCGATTGCGATTTCGAGTAGTTTGCGCGTCGTGGGGATCACGAAACCCATTTTATGGATTTCTGTCATTACAATTATTCTTAATACTATTCTTAATGCCATCTTGATTTTTGGGTTGTTTGGGGTTCCGGCCTTTGGTGTGGTTGGTGCAGCCATTGCGACGTTGATTGCACGGGTTGTGGAAGCACTCTTATCGTTATGGTACTTAATGAAACGTCAAACAATCTTTAAATTGCAGTTGCGAAAACTGTTACAAATTGAATTTAGTGTGGCAAAAGCTGTTGTGATCATTGGGTTGCCATTATTATTGAATGAGTTTTTATGGAGCATGGGGCAAACAACTTACTTGTATGCTTACTCCACAAGAGGGGACAGTGCGTTAGCGGCGATGAATGTGACCAACACGATCTCGCAAATTACGTTTGTCATGTTTCAAGCCATCGGGACTGCTGCCGCTGTCTTTGTGGGCAACAAGCTTGGAGAAAATTCGCTAGAGGAAGCAGAACTCAATGCCAAGCGGTTAATCTTTATTGCAACGATGATTGCAGTCATCGTTGGGCTGATTCAATTTGGCTTAAGTTTTTATGTTTTGGATTTGTATAGTGTGTCTGAGGTCACCAAACAAGCGGCACAATTTAACATTCGTGTGAATTCCCTATTTGTTCCACTGTATACAATGAATGTAACAATCTTTTTTATCATTCGCTCTGGTGGCGATACGGTAAGTACGTTCTTAATGGACTCTGGATTCATGTGGGTTGTTGCGGTTCCGGTAGCATTAGCCTTAGCGTTTTTTACAACGTTGCCCATTACCATCATGTTCTTATTGATTCAAGGAACCGAGTTTTTGAAAGTTGCATTTGCGTTTAACCGGTTCTTTCAACGCCGCTGGATAAAAAATCTAGCATCGACTCCGGACGCGTTAACGCTGTAAAATTGTGATATTCTTGAGTCATAGGAGAATCATGTGAATTATTATATTATCATTTCAATTATTGCGATGTTTGTCGCTCAATTCGCTAAAGTCTTTTCAAAATATTTTATTCGCCGTGAATGGGATTGGACGGCGATGTTTGCGACGGGTGGAATGCCAAGTTCGCATACCGCGCTTGTGACTGCACTGGCTGTTTCGCTGGGGATGATTGAAGGCTTTGGTTCAATTTACTTTGCGATTACCTTTGTCTTTGGCATGGTGATTGCCCATGACTCGATGGGCATTCGATTTGAAGCTGGCAAACACGCAAGTGTACTGAACCGGATTGTCGATGACATCAATGAACTCTTACAAACCAAAGAAGCCCAGGAAAAAAAACTCAAAGACTTGCTTGGACACAATCCCATTGAAGTGATTGGTGGGTTCTTGCTTGGAATTATAATTGCCTTGCTTGGATTTTATATCTTCTATTAAAAAGAACCTACTATTGTAGGTTCTTTTTATTTTATTAAGAATTGATCTAATGATTCAATGACCTGAAGCAAAGGTGCCAAGGAAGCACTACGAACCTTGCTTGCGAATTTATGACCTCCACCACCAAAGGGTGTGAGGAGCTTTTGTAAATCATATTGGTCTGACTGTGCATGCAACACACATTCGTCGTCAAGTTGAACTAGCAAGACGATGATTGACGCTTCTTCAATGCTGCGTAAAATACTAAACAAATCACTAAATTCAAAGTTATTTTTCTTGATGGTTGCATAATCAATGATCCAGTACGCCAACCCATTCTCGGTGACTTGAATCGCTTCACTTGCTTGAAACAATGCTTTGGTTGTTTTGAACTCACGCTTGGTCAATTGATTGACAAGCACTTTGTACGTTGCTCCTTCATCCAGCAAATAGCCAATTGCTTTCATTGTGGTTTTGGATGTGTAAGGATGCTGTAAGATCGTCGTATCACTCAAGATACCAAACAATAATAAATTGGCAGTTTTTGGATCCAAACTAAGTGATTCTCGCTCAGCGAGTGTCGCGAGGATTTCACAGGTCGAGGTTGCTGATTCATTGATTATTCCATGGTCATAAAAGACGGATTCCACCGGATGATGATCGATTAAGATGACAGGATTACCTTCGATTGCTTTGGGATGAATCAATAATTCCTGTTTGGCGGTATCCACGACAATGACGACGCTTTGCGCCCATTCAGAGTCAACCACTCGTTCAAACGAACCCATCCACCGACTTGTGTCTGAGTGTTCTCCAACGACTTTCACGTGTGAAGTCATTGTTGATTGCAACATTGCTTGTAAGCCAAATGCGGCGCCCAATGCATCGCCATCAGGATGCAAGTGCGGCACGATGATGACTTGTTTGGCATCCTTACAACGGCGCTGAATGTCGGTAAATGTTCTCATGAAAGTATTATACAACAGTGATTGACCAAACCACATAAGCTTGCGTATAATGAATCAAGTTTGGTGACTGTTTTTACAGTCTGAAAAAGGAATTGGGTGCAATGCCCAAGCTGTCCCAGCAACCGTAACATGGACGAAGACACATAAACCACTGCGTAACCCGCGGGAAGGGGTGTCCAAGGATGAAGTGGAGCCGGTAGACTTGCCAATCGACGTTTGATGTCTCCTGGGGATGGGAAATTCATCTTTTTTTGATGATTTTTTGTCCACGATTAGTTTGCGCGTGGACCATTTTTTTTGGAGACAAGACATATGAGGAGAATGGATGAAACGATTACTTGTCTTGTCGCTATTATTATTTTTGACTGGCTGCATTGTTCAACCCACCGAAGCCCAGACTTGCATTGTGGTGGACGTCATTTACGCAGAACAATCGGTCGAAGAATCGTTTGAATTGTGTGGGTCCACCAATTTGGTGGCGGATATTTTGAACGAGCATGCTGACACCTTGCAGTTAGAACTCACGAGTTCTAGTTTTGGTGATTATGTCAGCGGCCTAGTGGGCTATAATTTTGAAACTCTCGGGTTGAATTATTTTTGGGAAATCAGTGTCAATGACACAACTGCTGAGGTTGGCATTTCGGAATTGATCGTTGGAACAGATGACCGGTTGTTGTTTGAAGCGAGTCCGTATTAATGAAAACCGTTAAGGATGTCGTTGTCATTGCCTTTTTATCTTCGCTATTGACCGTCGGCAAGATTTCACTCGCCTCGGTTCCAAATGTCGAAGTTGTATCGTTTCTATTGATTTTGTATACCGTGGTCTTTGGCTGGCGATATGGCGCACTCACAGCGATTGTGTTTGCGACGATTGAGATCTTAATTTGGGGCGTTGGACTATGGACGGTCGGGTATTACTTTGTTTGGCCGTTGCTAGTCTTACTTGCTGCGATCTTGCCAAAAACCTTACAAAACATTTTTGGGTACACGATTCTAAGCGGTGGTTTTGGTTTGTCGTTTGGGTTGTTGTTTGCAATCTACACTGCACCGCTGACGAATGTGTCAATTTGGGTGTATTGGTTGAATGGCATCATGTTTGATGTGGTGCATATGATTGGTAACGTGGTCGTTATGGTTGTGTTGTATGTGCCAACACGCCGGGCATTAGAGTTTGTCGAAGAGCGACTTCAACGCTAAAAAAAATGGGTGAGATTCACCCATTTGATTTAAGCATTACGCTTTTCTGATTTGTGTTGCTTGAGGTCCACGGTCGTTCACTTCGATTTCGAAGGAAACAGCTTGACCTTCATCTAAAGACTTATATCCATCTTCCATGATGTTTGAGAAATGTGCAAACACTTCACGACCATCATCAGCGGTGATAAATCCGTAACCTTTCTCAGAGTTAAACCATTTTACAGTTCCGTTCATTACGTTTTGTTTCTCCTTAATTTAAACTATAGTCATTATATAGTGAAAATGCTAAAATACAATGTATTTACAACAATTTTTTACTTTTTTTGACAATAATAACGTTTTTATTTTGTTTTTGAGGTTATTTTAATGCCTTTACTTATGGATGGAGCGGCAATGCAGCGAAGTATTAAGCGGATTGCCCATGAAATCATCGAACAACATCAACAAGTCGATCAAATGCTGCTTTTGGGGATTCAAACCCGAGGCGTTTTTTTAGCGCAGCGGATTGCAAAAGAATTGTTTGAGATTGATGGGTCAAACGTCGAAGTGGAATCGATTGACGTCAAACCATTTCGTGACGATTTGACCGAGAAACCAGCCATGCAATTACCCCATGTGTCAACCAAAGACAAGCAAGTCATCTTGATTGATGATGTGTTGTTTACCGGTCGCACACTACGCGCCGCGATGGATGCGGTCATTGCGATGGGTCGACCAACCCGTATTCAATGCGCGGTATTGATTGACCGAGGGCATCGAGAATTGCCCGTCACCGCAAATTTTATTGGCAAAAATATTGCGACCAAACGCAGTGAACGCGTCTTCGTGCAATTGGTGGAACAAGATGGAGTGGACCGTGTTGAGCTCGATTGACCGCGTCATTTCAATGCTTACCATGAAACGTTTGCCGGTCACGATGTCAATGGAGCAGTTTGCTGCATTTTCTGAGGTCCGTTTTGAAATCGACATTCATGAGATGTTTGTTGATGAAGCACTAACGTTGCTGCGTAATATTGTGAAACACTGTCCCAAGCAATTAGAACAAATCTATGTGATTCATGGATACCGTTCTGGTCAAGCATTACAACAAGCACTAACCGTAAGTAATTTACGTTCAAAACGAATTCGATCCGTGCATCCAGCGATGAATCCTGGCATCTCAGTAATCGAATTCAAAAGTGAGGAAAATCATGGGTAGAGCGTTTGAAGTCCGCAAAGCATCAATGATGAAAACTGGTGCGGCGAAAGCCAAACTGTATTCAAAATTTGGCAAAGAAATTTATATGGCAGCAAAAAACGGGGGACCGAACATTGAAGCCAATACTGAATTAAAACGCTTGATCGAACGAGCAAAAAAAAATCAAGTACCGGGAGATGTGATCGCCCGCAACATCGACAAAGCTACATCGAATGCGGTCGATAACTATACTTTTTATCGATATGAAGGATTTGGTCCAGGTGGCGCCCAGTTGATTGTCGATTGTTTGAGTGACAACGTGAACCGCACCGTCACAGAAGTGCGAAATTGCTTTACCAAAACCGATGGCAAACTTGGTGTCAATGGCTCCGTCATTCATGGGTTTGATCACTTGGCAGTTGTGAGTGTTGCCAACGTCGAGGAAGAGGATGTGCTCGATGCGTTATTTACCCAAGACATCGATATTGATGACGTAGAAACAGAAGCAGAGATGACCACGATTTATGCTGCTGCCGAACAATTACATAAAGTCACGCAAATCATTCAAGATTCGTTTTCAGAAGCAGAATTGTTGCATGAAGAACAAACATATTTGGCTCAAACATTGATTACCCTTAATGAAGGGGAAGCAACTGCATTTGAGAAACTGCTCAATATGTTAGAAGACTGTGAAGACGTTCAGCGGGTATATCATAACGTGAAAGCGTAATCATTGATGCATCGATGTTGTGATTTGTGTGAGTTAGCTTTATAATTTACGTATCAAAAGCTAACACAAATCACTCACTATAGCTGTTCATTTCATTGTAATAAAGCCATAAAAACGATATAATGAAGGGCTAAAACTTTACAGGAGGTTACTATGGCTAAAGTATTCCAGTCGATGGATGGTAACCAAGCAGCTGCATACGTTTCGTATGCTTTTACAGAGGTTGCTGGGATCTATCCAATCACTCCTTCAAGCCCAATGGGAGACCACGTTGATCGTTGGTCTGCACAAGGGAAGAAGAATTTATTTGGGATTTCACCCCAAGTTGTTGAGATGCAATCAGAAGCGGGAGCTGCGGGTGCAGTTCACGGGTCATTGCAAACGGGGTCATTAACGACCACGTATACTTCATCACAAGGGTTGTTACTTAAAATACCGAACATGTATAAAATATCGGGTCAATTGTTACCTGGTGTGATGCATGTTGCGGCACGAAGTATTGCCCAACAATCGTTATCGATTTTTGGTGATCATCAAGATATTTACGCGGCTCGTCAAACTGGATGGGCTATGCTTGCAACATCATCAGTACAAGAAGTCATGGACATGGCGGGGATTGCTCACTTAGCAGCAATCAAAACCAGAGTTCCTTTTATGCATTTCTTCGATGGCTTTCGAACCTCGCATGAGATTCAAAAAGTTGAAGTCATGGACTACAGCGTGCTTGACCGATTGTTGGACCGCAAAGCGGTTACGGAGTTCCGTAAATCTGCACTAAATCCAAGCAATCCAATTACGCGCGGTAGTGCCCAAAACGATGACGTGTACTTCCAAGCAGCCGAAGCACAAAACCGTTTCTGGGATGCCATTCCTGATGTTGTCAATGATTACATGAAGGAAATCAGTAAAGAAACTGGACGTCATTATGCACCGTTTGTTTACTATGGTCACCCCGAAGCAACCGATATCATCATCGCGATGGGTTCGGTCAACGAAACTGCCAAAGAAGTGATTGACGTCAAAGTCACTGCCGGCGAAAAAGTGGGATTATTAACGGTTCATTTGTATCGACCATTTAGTGAAACGTATTTCTTAGACGCGATTCCAAAAAGCGTGGAACGCATCGCGGTCTTAGACCGTACCAAAGAAAAAGGCGCACTTGGTGAGCCATTGTATTTGGATGTTCGTGCCGTCTTCTACGGTCGTGAAAACGCGCCAAAAGTGATTGGTGGACGTTATGGATTGTCCAGTAAAGACGTGACCCCAGAACAAATTGGTGCGGTGTATACGAACTTGAAAAACGAAGCATCGATCAACGGATTTACGATTGGGATTGTTGATGATGTAACATTCAAATCACTCGCAGATGCCCCTCAAATCACCATTGAAGACCAAAGTTTGACCGAACTGTTGTTCTTTGGGCTTGGTTCGGATGGTACGGTTGGAGCAAGCAAAAATACGATATCGATCATTAGTGACAACACGGACTTGTATGGTCAATCGTATGCAAGTTATGACTCGAAAAAATCGGGTGGCGTCACGCGCATGCATTTGCGCTTTGGCAAAAGTCCGATTCGTTCGACCTACTTGGTATCCAATCCTCACTTTGTCTCTTGTTCAAGCGACACGTATGTTGCGAAGTACGACTTGATTGGTGGACTTCGACCCGGGGGAACGTTCTTACTCAATACAATTCATGGCGAAGAAGAGATTCTAGCGATGATGCCAAACGAAATGAAACGCATTTTAGCGGAACGAAATGCGGATTTCTTCATCATTAATGCGCATGGACTTGCCAAAGAAATCGGGTTAGGTGGTCGCATCAATACGATCATGCAATCCGCATTCTTTAAATTAAACGAACAAATTATTCCTTATAATAAAGCCAAAGAATTGATGAAAGCTGCGGCGAAGAAGTCCTACTCCAAACGTGGAGAAGCCGTTGTTCAAATGAACTTTGATGCGATTGACCAAGGGGGCGATAAACTCGTTCAAGTGAAGGTCGATCCCGCATGGAAAACCCTGATTACGCAAGCGGTTGATGTTGACATGAGTCGACCAGCCTACGTTCGTGATTTGGCAGATCCAGTCAATGCGATCAAAGGCTATGACATTCCTGTCTCTGCCTTCACAGGATTTGAAGATGGACGAATGGTCAATGGATCTTCCGCGTATGAAAAACGTGCGATTGCGACAGAAGTACCAAACTGGCTCGAAGACAACTGTATTCAATGTAACCAATGTGCCTTTGCATGTCCGCACGCCGTGATTCGTCCGTTCTTGTCGAACGCCGAACAAACTGCGAATGCGCCAGAAGGCAGTAAAACATTAAAAGCGGTTGGTAAAGCGTTTGATGGATATGATTTCTCGATTCAAGTCTCAACCTTTGACTGTACTGGTTGCGGAGTATGTGCCGCGGTCTGTCCAGGGAAAAATGATTTGAAAGCATTAGAAATGACACCAATCGAAGAAATGATGGACCAAGGTCAACATGACCAAGCTGCCTATTTCTTCAATGAAGTTGGTTACCAAGACGAACTCGCAGATAAATTTGCTAACGTCAAAAACTCTCAATTTGCCCAACCATTGTTTGAATTCAGTGGTGCATGTGCTGGTTGTGGAGAAACACCGTACATTAAATTAGCAACGCAATTGTATGGCGATCATATGACGATTGCGAACGCGACAGGTTGTTCTTCCATTTATGGTGGTAGTTTCCCGGCAACTCCATATACAACCAATCCGGATGGAAATGGTCCTGCATGGGCAAACTCACTCTTTGAAGACAACGCCGAATTTGGGTTTGGAATGCATTTATCCAACCAGACATTACGTCGTCAAATTGAATCACGCTTATTGGACATCAAAGAAGAAACCGACAACGAAGAATTAATTGACCTAATTGACACGTGGGTCGAACACAAATTCTCGACGACCAAAACACGAGAAGTCTCCCCACGATTGATTGAAATCTTAGAAACATTCGGTGACAAATACGCTGGTGTCTTGGACTTGAAAGACTTCTTCGTCAAATCCTCCACATGGATCTTTGGTGGCGATGGATGGGCCTATGATATTGGGTATGGTGGACTTGACCACGTTATCGCAAACAACGAAGACGTCAACATTTTGGTACTTGATACCGAAGTGTACTCCAACACTGGGGGACAAAGTTCAAAATCATCCCAAGCAGGATCGATTTCTGTTTATACTTCCGCAGGGAAACCGGCGAAGAAAAAAGATTTAGCCGCGATTGCGATGACTTATGGACACGTCTATGTTGCACAAGTCTCCCACGGTGCATCCCATCCGCAAACCTTAAAAGCCTTCAAGGAAGCAGAATCCTACAATGGTCCATCGATCATTGTTGCGTATTCTCCTTGTATCGCTCACGGGATTAGTGGTGGAATGACACAAATGTTCAATCACGCAAACCTTGCGACCAAATGTGGATACTGGCCAACGTTCCGCTTTGACCCACGCTTGGTCGAAGAAGGCAAAAATCCATTCCAAATTGATTGTAAAGACCCACAATGGGACTTGTACCATGAGTTCTTAATGAGTCAAACACGCTATGCAGCGTTGACGGTGGTGAATCCAACCAAAGCTGAAGAACTCTTAGCGCTAAACCAAAAAGACGCGAAAGATCGTTGGAACATGTACAAACGATACCAAGCAATGGACTGGACATCGGCCACTGATACTCCCGATGCCCCAGAAGAACCAGCCGCACCTGCAACCGTATAAGTTAAAACGATGCCCTCGATGATGAAGGCATCGTTTTTTTTGTAAAAAAATGTGAGAAAGCGTTCTTATTTTATTTGACTATCAAATCAACAGTGTAGAATAGAAAAGAAGTGTAATTTCTTACTTAGGAAGGAACCATTTGGATGAAGTTAGGTGTGTTGAAAGAGACAACCGCGGGGGAAACCCGTGTGGCATTAGTTCCTGCGCACATTCCAGCCTTGCAAAAACGAGGATTTGAAGTCCTTGTTGAATCAGGAGCTGGATTTTTAGCGGGATATGAAGATGCAAGCTACAAGGAAAAAGGAGCAACTTTGTTATCGGCAAACGAGATTATCAAACAAGCCGATGTGCTCTGTGTCGTTCGCGGTGCTGCGGCAAGCGAAGATGGCGAATCACTCGCCAAACAATTGAACAAGAAGCAACTCCTTGTTGGGATGCTTGAACCGTATCAACCACATCCGTCGTTTGATGCGTTATTGAAAAATCAAGTGACGAGTTTTTCTCTTGAGATGATCCCCAGAACCACGCGAGCACAAAGCATGGATGTCTTGTCTTCGATGGCCAACTTGGCAGGCTACAAATCGGTGCTCCTTGGCGCCGACGTCAGTCCCAAAATGTTTCCGATGATGATGACTGCTGCGGGAACGATTGCTGCGGCTAAAGTCTTTGTCTTGGGTGTTGGGGTTGCAGGATTACAAGCGATAGCGACCGCTCGACGTTTGGGGGCACTTGTCTATGCGTATGACATTCGTCCAGAAGTCAAAGAACAAGTTTTATCACTAGGTGCTAAGTTTGTTGAATTTGACTTAGAAAGTGCATCTGGTGAAGGCGGTTATGCCAAACAAATGGATGAAGCATATTATGAAAAACAACGTCAGTTGATGATTGAAGTCATCAAGGACATGGACATTGTCATTACGACAGCCAACGTTCCGGGGAAAAAAGCACCGATTCTCGTGACCAAAGCGATGATTGCGGCGATGGCACCAGGGTCAGTCATTGTTGACTTGGCTGCAGAACGCGGCGGGAACTGTGAAGGAACCGTCCCAGGAACCACTACCGTCATTGATGGCGTGTCACTGGTTGGACCATTGAACATTCCGGCATCGATTGCCTTCAATGCATCAGCATTATATTCAAAAAACATGGCGACATTCATTGAAAACTTGTTTGACAAAGAAACCCAAGCGATTCGTTATGACGATGACATTGTTGCTGCAACAATGATTTCCAAAGAAGGGTCATTGACCCACGAAAAAGCCACTCAGTGGATTCAAGGAGGCGCAAACTAATGAATGACCTTATGGTATTGGTTTATTTGATTACGATTTTTTCAGTGTCGATCTTTTTGGGGGTTGAGTTAATTACGAAAGTACCAGCGACACTCCATACGCCCTTAATGTCTGGTTCGAACGCAATTAGTGGAATTACAATTGTTGGAGCGATTGGGGTGTTATTGACCTCAGTTTCCTTGGAATCTGCTGGTTGGTTGCCCTTTGCGTTAGCCGCTCTAGCGTTGTTTCTTGCAACGATTAACGTGGTCGGTGGATTTGTGGTAACCAATCGAATGCTTGAGAAATTTAGAGGTAAAAAATCGTGAACACTAATTTAGAAGCCATTGTGGCAGTCAGTTATTTAGTGAGTTCAATCTTTTTTATCTTTGGGATTAAACGGTTATCGAATCCGAAAACGGCACCACGCGGAAATCGTCTGGGTGCGCTCGGAATGCTCATTGCATCATTGACGGCATTTGTTGATTTTGGATTTCTTCAAAATGAGGTGTTTCCGGTTCAGTTTTTATGGTTGATTGCGTTGTCCATCGTTGCCGGAAGTGCGATTGGAATATGGACAGCAACCAAAGTCAAAATGACTGGAATGCCACAAATGGTTGCGATATTTAACGGATTTGGTGGAGCAGCCTCGTTTCTTGTTGCCGGTGTGTACTATCAATTTTTAGATGTTGCACAAGCGGATACAAGCGACCCCGCGTTCTTGGTTGCCACTGAATTGTCTGGCTTGATTGGAGCAGTCACGTTGTCAGGTAGCTTCCTTGCCTTTGCGGAAACTGCAGAACTTAAATGGATTCGAAACCGGTGACCTACAAGGAGACTTGGTTGTCAAGTTGACCTTATTGCTGCACTACTAGTAGGAACTGGTGTCTTTGTTGGATTCTCTAATACCTTAAATTGTATTGGATTCTCGTCTTTGGGGGATTGTTATTAGGCGTCCTTCTTGTGATTGGGATTGGTGGCGCAGACATGCCTGTTGTCATTAGTTTGTTGAACTCGTATTCTGGGTTAGCAGCAGCCGCAACAGGATTTGTGTTATCAAATACCGTATTGATTATTTCAGGGTCACTGGTTGGCGCGTCAGGATTGATTTTGACCGCCATCATGACCAAAGCAATGAACCGAAGCTTACGTAATGTATTATTTGGAGGTTTTGGTGGTGCAACCGATGGCCCAAGCGACGACGATGTGTATGGCGGAAAAGTCAAAAGTACGTCCGCGGATGAAGTGGCGATGTTACTGAAAAATGCACGTCGTGTTGTCATTGTTCCTGGGTATGGACTCGCTGTCGCAAGAGCCTCAGGACCAACTCGAGTATTGACGGAATTGATGGAACAAGATGACATTGAAGTGGCCTTTGGGATTCACCCGGTTGCGGGCCGTATGCCAGGGCACATGAACGTCTTACTCGCCGAAGAAAACATTGCGTACGAGAAGTTGATTGAACTAGATACGATCAACCCAACGTTCGCACAAACTGATGTGGTCTTGGTGTTAGGCGCTAATGATGTTGTCAACCCACTCGCGCGTGACCCCAAATCAGCGATAGCTGGCATGCCAATCTTGGATGTTGATAAAGCGGCGGTTTGCGTTGTTGTTAAACGTAGTTTGTCGCCAGGATTTGCTGGCATTCCAAACCCATTGTTTGCCAATGAAAACACCTTGATGCTCTTTGCCGATGGGAAACAAGCAATGGATGATTTGGTTACTGCCTACAAAGAAGCGTAAAACAAAAGGCCTGAGATTCAGGCCTTTTTTTATGGAAGTTGTTTGAGTGTTTCGTCCATTACCAGTTCGTAAATGATCGCCGCAAACGGGGCCAATCGAACACTGATGGTAAACGGTTGATCGTTGTTTTGTTTGAAGCGAGTATAAACGTTATCGTAATTGAAACGATTGCCCCCACCGTATTCCTTTTTATCGGAATTGAGGACTTCGTGATACTTGCCTTCCCACGGAACGCCAAGTTCAAAGTCTTTGTAATCAACGGGTGTCATGTTCAGAAGTACGACAATTTTCGAATCAAAGAATTCTCTGGAATACGCTAAGATGCTTTGGTCGGCGTTTGTAACCATGAGCCAATTGAAGGCACTATAGTCGTAATCGCCTGCGTATAAGGCGGGTTTGAACTTGACCGTTTCGTTCAAATCACGAACGAGTCGTTGGACGCCAAAATGCATACTGTATTCAAGCAGTCGCCAGTTGAGTGAGCTTGCTTCATTCCATTCGTCAAAGGTCGCAAGTTCGTTGCCCATAAAGAACAGTGTTTTACCGGGGTGGGTAAACATGTACGTATACAAGTTACGAACTTGAGCGAACTTGTCGTCAAATCCCCCCCACATCTTACTGACGATACTGCCTTTGCCGTGAACAACTTCATCGTGCGATAGAGGCATCAAAAACTTCTCTGTCCAGAAGTAGTGCATGCTGAAGGTAATTTGGTTGTGCGCATGTTTTCGATGAATCGGATCAATTTGGTAATAGCGTAACGTATCGTTCATCCAACCCAAATCCCATTTGTAATCAAACCCGAGTCCCCCTTCAAAGGTGGGGACGGTGACCCCAGGATGAGACGATGAATCTTCAGCGATTAGAAATACATTTGGAAATTGTTCGTGAAGCAAGTAGTTGTTGCGTTTGATAAAATCTCCCGCACCTTCATTGAACCCATCATCGGAATTTCCATTATAGAAGATCAAGTTACTGACCGCATCATAACGAATTCCATCGACATGGAATTCCTTAAGCCAAAAGGCTGCTGAGCTCATTAAGAAACTGCGTACTTGTTCATTGAATAAATTAAAGTTGACACTACCCCACTGTGAATAGCGTCGATATTCATCGCCGTATTCATAGAGTGGTTCGCCATCAAACATATGAAGACCGTGGGCATCTTTAATAAAGTGAACGGGGATGAAGTCCAAGATAACACCAAGTTGATGACGGTGACATTGGTCAATCAAATACATCAATTGTTTGGGGTTACCGTATCTTGAGGTTGCACTAAAATATCCTGTGGCCAAGTACCCCCAACTTAAATCCAAGGGGTTTTCTAAGATTGGTAATAGTTCAATGTGGGTGAATCCTTGAGCAAGAACATAAGGAATCAATTCATGAGCAAGTTCTTCGTACGAATAAAAAGACCCATCTGATTTTTGCTTCCAAGAGCCCAAATGGACTTCGTACACTTGCATGGGTTTGTTAAATAATTTTGTTCGTGATGTCAGATAGTCTTGGTCAGACCAAGGAAAGTCGGACAAATCAAAGGTTTGTGAGGCGGTATAGGGACGAAGTTCAGCAAAGAACCCATACGGATCGGCTTTATCAATCCATTCACCGCTTGCGGTTTGAATGTGAAACTTGTAGCTTTCATAGTCGGTGATCCCTGGGACGAAGAGGGTGAAGAAATCATGGTGAACGCGTTTCATCGGGTGTTTCGAGCCAATCCATTGATTGAATGAACCAATCAGCTCTACTTGTTGTGCGTGTGGCGCATAGACACTAAACTCATACCCCGTCTGATTGTTGATTGTTTTTTTGTGAGCCCCTAAGAATTGATAGGCTTCCAGCGAACGCCCTTCATGAAACGCTTGAAGTTGCGCTTTCTTCACAATGACCCTCCTTGCATAGTGATTTAATGTACTATCAATGTATCAAATTTCGTCATAAAAAGCATCCAAGCAAAAAGGGTTTCATCCGCGATTCTTAGATGCTTTTGTTATACTGTATATGGTAGAAAAAATGAGAAGATATCAACGAATTTTCGGCATAGTATTATTAATATTTTTAGCTGCATGCACACCAAGTATCAACGAAGACGATGCAACGCTTGTTCGGTTGGATATGACATTTGATGGGTATTTGAATACTGCAACGATTGTGACAGTGTACCATCCAGCAGGATTTGATGCCGATGGACTCAAAGCGCAAGTAGAGCGTTTTTTGCAGGAAGCAAACGTCATCTATAGTGCTTACTCCGAAGAGTCCGAATTGTATCAAGTTAATCTAAAAGCAAGCGATGAAGTTGTTTCAATTAGTCCAGAACTCACTGAAGCCATTCGAATTTCGCTTGAATTTGCTGAATTATCGAATGGATTGTATGATCCAACCGTCTTGCCGTTGGTTCTGTTATGGAATATTGATGGAAGTAGTTGGTTTACCGGTGGGACTGTTCCTACACAAGCACAAATAGATGCCGTGTTGCCATTGATTGATTATCGACAGGTTATTTTGGATCAGGACAATCAAACAGTGACGTATTTGACCCCAGGGATGCAACTAGATTTGGGTGGGTTTTCTAAAGGGTATGTGACGTATCAAATTTATGAATTACTTCTTGCTCAAGGCATTGAGCATGCATTGATCAATATTGGTAGTAGTTCACAAATGACCATTGGGACACGAGTTGAGCCATTCAACAATCCTGAGGGGACGCCGCGATTTGTACCACAAACCGAAGAATGGCGGATTGGGACCAAGGATCCGTTTGATCCCATTGGGATTGCCCCAGCAATCGGGTCGTTTGGGTTATCCAACAAAGCACTTAGCAGCAGTGGATCGAGCCAACAATATTTTGAGGTGGATGGACGACGTTATCACCATTTGTACGACCCCTTTACTGGGTATCCGATTGACAATGAGTTGATTGTCGTTCAAGTAATCTCTGAAGACCCGGTTGGGATTGATTCCCTCAGTACGCTTGCATACTTGCTGGGGCTTGAAGAAGGCATTCGTTTGATTGAGTCTCTTGCGGGCGTTGAAGCCATTTTTGTCACCTACGACAAAGAAATATTTCATACTAGTGGGTTTCCCTCATTTAGTCTGTTTGATACGACATATCGCGTAGGGTTAAAACAATAGTGGTATTTAGGCGTTTTACTTGTTATAAAATTGTAATCATTGTTACAATATCGATGGAGTTACACAAAATTTAGAGGTGAAGGATGAAACCAAGTTTAAAAATCAAAGGACTTCATGTTCAAATTGAGAACAAAGAAATCCTTAAAGGTGTCGATTTAGTCATTAACGGGGAGAAGTTCATGCGATCATGGGCCCCAACGGAACGGGAAAATCGACATTAGCAAGCTCTGTGATGGGACACCCTAGTTATGAGATTACCGCAGGGAGTATTTCCTTAAATGGAGAAGATGTCTTAGAAATGGAAGTCGACGAGCGTGCTCGTAAAGGCTTATTTTTAGCAATGCAAGCACCACGGGAAGTGTCTGGGGTCACCAATTCGGACTTTATGTTTGCCGCCCTCAATAACTTTCGTGAAGAACGCGGACAAGAACCCATCTCGCGTGTCGTCTTTGGCCGTGATTATTTGAAGTTAGCCGCAGGCATGAAAATTGATGATTTGTATGCCGAACGTTATTTGAACGAAGGGTTCTCCGGTGGGGAACGTAAACGCAATGAAATTTTGCAAATGAAAGTCTTGCAACCAAGTATCGCCATCTTAGATGAAATTGATTCAGGGCTTGATGTCGATGCCTTAAAAATTGTTGGAAGCTGTTTCTGACATGATTTCTGAAAATTTGGGTGTGTTATTGATTACCCACTACGAACGAATATTGGGTACATTACACCAACCCATGTTCACGTCATGATCAATGGTCGCGTCGTCAAATCTGGTGGTCGTGAGTTGATCAAAAAATTGATGAACAAGGATATGATTGGGTCAAAGAAGAACTGGGCATCGAAATTGAAACCAAACCATCGCGCTCAGAAAACCCCTACATGCTAGGTGGCGCTCCCAAGGGAAATAATCCATGTATTCTGTGAACGTAAAAGAAATCTTTAAAACCGATCCAAAAGCGATTTTAGCTTTTCGCGAAGCCGCGAAAGAAAAGGTCGATACGCTTAAGTTTCCAAACATTGGGAAGTTGGCACAAAAGGCATTTATGCCAGAAACATCGAATGTTCAACAAGTATTGCTCGACCGTGCCAAAAAAATTCCTGAAGAAGTTCAAAAGTTACTTTCCACCGGTGATGAAAACGTTGTGATCATGCAAGATGGAAACATCATTTATGAAACGTTATCTAGCACCTACAAAGATGTATACATCAATGACTTCCATAGTGCATTTGAAGAACGCCCTGAGTTGGTGCTTGATTTGCTTTCACGCATGTCAGACAAACAAGAAAATCAAATGGTGGCACTCAATGGAGCGTATTTCAATTCGGGGATTGTCGTCGATATTCCCAAAAACATGGAAATCAAAGACAACATCGTTTTGGTCTATTTGCAAAAACGCGCCGACATGGTACACCGCAGTTTGATTCACGTCGACCGTTTTTCTTGGGTAAACATTACTGAGTACTTCTTGGACACGACACCTTGCTATGCAAATGTCGTAACCGATTTGATCTTAGAAGATGAATCTCATGTTGTGTATACTGGCATCGATCAATTCCAAGAAGGCACGAAAGTGTACTTAAATACACGTGGCTTGTTGCAACGCAATGCGTCACTGCATGCGGTCAAAGTCTATTTGTCCGATGCGAATGTGATTGGTGATATTGATGTAGTTCTAGCGGGTGAAGGTGGACGCTCTACCGTGGAAACGGTTGCGGTCGCGAGAAACCAACAATTTATGGGACTCAACGTCAATACCAACAATGCGGCCAAACGAACCGACGCCCAAATTAGCAATCATGGGGTTGTTCACGACAAAGCAAAATTGCTCTTTAACGCAATTGGTAAAGTCGACAAAGGTTGCATTGGTTCGAATGCCTATCAAAAGACTCGTGGCGTGATTTTAAGTGACAAAGCAGAAATCAATGCCAATCCGTATCTGATCATCGACGAATACGATGTCGAAGGGGCCGGCCATGCCGCAACCGTTGGTCGATTTGAAGAAAATGACATCCATTATATGATGTCGCGAGGGATTCCTCGTAAGGAAGCGGAAACGATGGTCATTCATGGATTCGTGAAGCCAGTCATTGAAGAAATTCCCAACGTGCGCATGCAAGAATATGTGTTCGAGGCTGTGAAAGACAAACTAGGAACGATGTAATGAAACTTCAAGCCGATTTCCCAATCTTAAATCAACCACTGATCTACTTAGACAGTGGAGCAAGCAGTTTAAAGCCTGCCGTTGTGATTGACTCGATGCAAGAGTATTACCAAGAGTACGGGGTGAACATTCACCGCGGTGTCTATAAAATGGCATATCGAGCGACCGAGGCCTTTGAACATGCAAGGGAAGTCGTCGCTTCGTTCATTCATGCACCAGCCAAAGAAGTCGTTTTTACTCGAGGCACGAGTGCGTCATTGAACTTGGTTGCTCAAAGCGTTGGTGCTACCTTGCAAGCGGGCGATGAAATTATCGTCTCACAATTAGAACATCACTCTGGGTTGTTGCCGTGGCAAGAAGTGGCCAAACGCACAAAGGCGAAATTGGTCTTTGTTCCATTGACCAAAGAAGGTCGCATCACAACAGAGAATGTTCGCTCCGTGTTGACAGATAAAACAAAGATCATTGCGTTGACCCATGGGTCTAACGTGATGGGATATTTGACGCCAATCAAAGACATTGCGGATTTGGTTCAAGGCAAAGACGTCATCATTTCACTGGATGCTGCCCAAACAGCACCGATGAAACTTGTCGATGTCACGGCGCTTGGATGTGACTTCATTAGTTTTGGTGCTCATAAGATGTGCGGTCCTTCTGGGGTGGGTGTCTTGTGGGGAAAATTTGATCGCTTGCAAGCAATGGCACCGGTTGAATTTGGTGGTGAAATGAATGATGGGGTTGATTTGTATGACTCCACCTACAAAGATGCACCGTACAAGTTTGAAACGGGTACGATGCCGATTGCTGAAGTGATTGGGTTTGCCAAAGCCGTAGAGTATTTGTCACCGTTTGATCACATTCAAGAAACCGAACGAACACTAGTTCAATCAGCGATTGATCAATTGAATGCACTGGATGGTGTGAGCGTGTATAACACCAATCCAGATTACGGGATTGTGACCTTCAATATTGATGGGTTACATCCGCATGATACAGCGTCGTATTTGGATGAGTATCACATCGCCGTTCGGGCGGGGCATCACTGTTGCCAACCACTAATGAAGTGGCTTGGTGTCGATGCGACCGTTCGTGCAACGTTTTATATTTATAATGAGGAGTCTGATGTTACGGCATTGGTCGACGCGGTCAAAGCCGCGCGGGACTTCTTTGGGCAATTTTAGGAGGGACGATGGCGCACGCAGCAATTTGAGACGATGTATCGTCAAGTCATCATGGACCACTACAAACATCCCGCAACAAAGGGTTTGTAGATAGTCCTGATTACAAAAATTTCATATTAAGAATCCCTCATGCGGTGATGACATTACCGTGCAAGTGCGCATTCAAGATGGTGTATTGACTGACATTCGTCATGAAGGCACTGGTTGTAGCATTTGTTGTTCGAGTGCATCTGTGATGTCAACCGAATTGAAAAATGATACCGTGGAAGTAGCAAAAGACAAGATTGAATTGTTTTTGAAATGATCAAAGGTAACGATGTGGAACTCGGTGACACTCTTGGCGATGCCATCGTCTATGAAGGTGTTGCAAAGTATCCGCAACGATTAAAATGCGCAACTGCTGCATGGCAGGCGCTACAGGAGGTTATCGCCAATGGCTGATACTAAAGTTCTAGCGAATGAGATCGTAGAACAAGATTATAAATACGGATGGTCCACGAAGACCGATTCCGTGATCAACATCGGAAAAGGATTGAGCGAAGACGTCGTTCGTAACATTTCCGCAATCAAAAACGAACCACAATGGATGCTTGATATTCGTCTAGAAGCGTACAAAGCATTCTTAGAGATTGATACACCATCATGGGGACCAGATTTGTCTCGTGTTGATTTCCAATCCTATGTGTATTTCATTCGTTCCTCGGACCGTGCTGAAAAATCATGGGATGATGTTCCAGAAGAAATCAAAGAAACGTTCGCAAAAATCGGGATTCCTGAAGCCGAGCAAAAATACTTGGCTGGGGTGACAACCCAGTTTGAATCCGAAGCCGTATATCACTCCACACTCAAAGAACTCGATGATTTGGGTGTCATCTTCTGCGACACCGATACCGCAGTTCGTGAATACCCAGAATTGGTTCAAAAGTATTTTACGTCGGCGATTCCTTATGATGACAACAAGTTTGCAGCGTTAAATACCGCAGTCTGGTCAGGTGGGTCGTTCATTTACGTGCCGAAAAATGTGCATGTTGATAAACCACTTCAATCGTATTTCCGCATCAATTCAGAATTGATGGGTCAATTTGAACGCACCTTGATCATCGTTGATGAAGGCGCACAAGTTGACTATGTAGAAGGGTGCACCGCACCGGTCTACACCAACGATAGTTTGCATGCGGCAAATGTCGAAATCGTCGTTCATAAGGGTGCCAAATGCCGTTATACAACCGTCCAAAACTGGTCAAATAACGTCATCAACTTGGTCACCAAACGTGCGGTTGTCGATGCGTATGGCCACATGGAATGGATCGATGGAAACATCGGTTCAGGCATCAACATGAAATACCCTTCAATCATCTTACGTGGGGAGTATGCCAAAGGAACGACTGTTTCGATTGCGTTTGCCTCCAAAGGAATGATTCAAGATGCTGGCGCAAAAATGATTCACCTAGCGCCAAACACATCAAGCTCCATTATCTCCAAATCGATTGCTCGTGGTGGCGGAGCCGTGAACTACCGTGGCATCGTCAAACACGGACCACTTGCCAAAGGGGCACGCTCGAACATTGAGTGCGATACCATCTTGATTGATGGCATCTCGACCTCCGATACCTTACCAGTGAACGTGGCACAAAATTCTGATGTCATGATTCAACACGAAGCATCGGTATCCAAAGTGAGTGATGAACAACTCTTCTATTTGATGAGTCGCGGAATTCCAGAAGAAGAAGCCGTACAAATGATCATCATGGGATTCATTGAACCATTTGCTCGTGAATTACCGATGGAATATGCGGTCGAGTTGAACCAATTGATCAAATTGGAAATGGAAGGGTCATTAGGATAACATTCAAAACGCAGACCAAGTCTGCGTTTTTTTATACAAAAAAAAGAACCTCTTGCGAGGTTCTATGAGACTTTATCCAGTTTCCAAATGTCATCGACATACTGTTGAATGGTTCGGTCGGTGCTAAAGAAGCCTGAGCGAGCAATGTTCACCAAACACATTTGGTCCCAATTTGCTTGGTCTTTGTATGCTTGATTCAACCGTTCTTGGGCAAGACGATAACTTTCAAAGTCTTCAATCACCATGTATTCATCGCGGTTGTATAGTTCTTCCAAAATTGCATCAAAGTCACCGGGTTTTGCGTCTTCGAAGAAGTCTGCATGCAAGCGAGCTAAGATTGACTGCAAGAGAGGATTTTTGTCAATTAGAATCCGCGGTTGGTAATCATGACGTTTGACCGTGACTTCATCGGTGGTTAAGCCAAAGATAAAGATGTTTTCTTCACCGACCAGGTCATGAATTTCCACGTTGGCCCCGTCCATCGTTCCAATGGTTAAGGCCCCGTTCATTTGAAATTTCATGTTTCCTGTTCCTGATGCTTCTTTGCCGGCAAGAAATCTGTTCAGAGACATCCGCAGCAGGTATGACAATTTCCAGCGCTTGAACATTATAGTTTTTCAATAAAAGACGACCATCAACTTTTGATTGACATCGGTGTCATTGTTGACTTTGCGGCAATCGAATTGATCAATTTAATGACTTGTTTGGCAAACACATAACTAGGCGCCGCTTTGGCTCCAAAGATAAAGGTTTGAGGATGGAATTTTTGTAAAATGCTGTCTTGTTTGAGTTTGTCGTACAAATAGATGATGTGTAAGGCATTCATCAGCTGACGTTTGTAGGCATGAAGCCGTTTGATTTGCACATCGAAGATCGAATCAATGTTTGCTCAAGACCTTGGCGCGTTTTGATGTATTCAGCAAAACGTTCTTTGATACCGTGTTTGATAGCACGAAGTTCGGGGAGGGATGCTGGAGCGCTCAAGCGTTTTAAATGCACGTGGTTTCTGCGACCCAAGACTCTCCAATTTGATTCACGTAATTTCATCCGACAACAGCGGGTTTGCAGTTGAGCAACCAGCGGTGCGTGACACCATTCGTTTTGTTGTTGAACTTATCTGGATACAGTTCATAAAAATGTTTAGTGCGGTAGTTTTTAAAATCTCAGTGTGTAATGCTTTGGCCAGTGACACTAAACAGCCGATGATGCTAAGTGTACCATGTGAATGCGGTTGTCTTTGATCACACAGTGACTCAATCAGGTCTTTGGATTTGTCTTGAAGTTCTAATTCTTCGACAAAGCGTGAATCAATCTCTTCGATAATCCTTGCCAAATGCGCGGTAACAATTCTTTCATGATGTCAGTCCCATTTTCCAGCGCTTCGGCAAGAATGAGGTATGGTTCGTATAGGCAAGCGTTTTGGTGACAATGGGCCACGCCTTATCCCACATGTATCCGTATTCGTCCATGAGGACGCGCA
Source organism: Bacilli bacterium (assembly GCA_018401215.1). GTDB lineage: Bacteria > Bacillota_I > Bacilli_A > MAG-NZ > MAG-NZ > M30B81. The sequence continues at coordinate 135,844 of JAGYLA010000001.1, forward strand.
TCAATTCCGCAACCAGAATCACAGGGTGAGTATCATTGATTTGAGTTGACCACTCGCTCGGCGAGCGTGTCCTGGAAGGTTTTGGCTTCTTTGAACACATTTTTGATGATGTATGCTAAGCCTGCAGCGCAAAGAAGTATTGTTTCAACCGTAATGTTTTTCCATCACGGGTGGAATCATCAGGATACAAGACATCAGAGATGTCGCGAACCTCATTTTCATAGCGTTGAAAGTACGGATAGGTACGTTCATGCTTGGTTCTGCGGCCCATTCGTAGTTTGTTGGTGACGCCGTTTGATAACCGATTAACGGCATATCCTTGCACATCAACAGGAACGTAGTCGGAGAGTGTGGGGCGAAGCTGAGAATCAATACTACTTTCGCAAAACTTAACTTCAACGCGGTCATTGGGTTTACGAACTTCCCAAACGTTTTGGAATCACTCAACCACGGTTGGTATTCGGCTTTGGTAGCCGTTTTCAAAGCGTTGGTTAAAATCAAAGCTATAACGAATGGTGTTACCGTGTGTAACCAAGGGAAGCGATGGAGTCAAAACAAGCCGCCAATCGGCCAAGTCCACCGTTGCCTAATCCTTGGTCGTCTTCGACTTCAATATGTTGCTAGTTCTATCCCAAGTTCTGCCAACCCGTCTTTGACGGGTTCGTAAATGTTTAAATTGATCAAGTTGTTGACCAACATACGTCCGAGTAAAAACTCCATGGAGAAGTAGTACACTTGCTTGCTGCCTTTTCGTAGTTTTTGCTTTGACACTTTTCCAGTCAAGCATCGCTTCTTCACGTAACACCAAGCACAATGTATTTTTCTACATCAGATGTATAATCAATCGCTCTAGAATAGGTGCGTTCTAAACGCTGCGCAAAGCGCAGCAAATTCTTCTTTGTATAATTCCTGAAACTTATCCATAAATCCTCCGTGTAATTCCGCCTTTTATTTTACCTATTCGGCATATTTTGACATCATCTCCCTGTTCAATCATGGTAAAATTATTTCAGTTAAATTAATGATACAAAAAAACTATTAGATACCTTAACGACACAAAGGCAAACAGAAAATCACAATTTAAAAATTTGGAATGCAGATCATTTGCCTGTATTGGAGGATTGGGGACAATCGATGTTGATGAAGGCGAGTATTTAATTGCGTTTTAAAGCACTGCAAACACCGGATATCGATTTTCAAGCCGATCTCACATCATACCAACGAACAAGATTGGTTGAAGGAATCGATCACCTATTCGATGATGATTCCTTTTTATCAAGTGCGTGGGATTATGATCAATCTGGACGTCTAGAATCTAGCGAGAACGGAACGTTCATTCGAACGCTCTTTTTATTGCCGTATTTGCGTCACATGGGCGTAAACTTGTTATATTTGTTGCCAATTTCCAAGTATTCCTTGGAAAACAAAAAGGCGAACTTGGCAGTGTGTATGGGGTTAGCTTTTTTGAATTTGACCCAAATCTAAAACACCAAACCTCGTTAAGCATTGCTGAAGAATTCCAATGCATGGTCGAAGCCTGGCTCACATGATGGGAATGCGTGTCGCGATTGATTTGATTCCTCGCACTAATTCGACGAATTCGAATTGATTGCCGCCAATCGGATTGGTTTTACTGGATTGATGCCAAAGAATATTCTGGATATTATCCACCTGCAGTGCCGTCGGTTGGTCATGTCGTCCAACCAAACGATGAGATTTTACCGTTAATTTATGCGTCCGAAGAAGTCAAAGCACACATTCAAAAATTTGTTCCCCATCCTGGTACAGATCCTCGCTGGGACGCGTTGAAACATGACTTAGCCGCTGTTGAAGCTGAACTAGGAATTCGTGTCGCACCGGCGTTTTCTGACCACGTGAATGATCAACAACCGCCGTGGACGGACATTACGTTTTTCCGTTTGTATCTAGACCATCCAACCAAAGCGTTACCTTACATCGATCCAGCGACACCACCGTATATTTTGTTTGACACGATCAAAGGCAATTTGTACCAAGGCGAAGAAGTCAACGAACCACTATGGGATGTCTTGTCCTCAATCATTCCGTTTTATCAACAGTACGGCGTCGATGGTGCCCGCATTGACATGGGGCACGCATTGCCGACCGATTTGACCAAGCTTATTGTTGAGCGCGCTAAGGCGATTGACCCTTATTTTAGTTTTGTTGCCGAAGAAACAGTCAAAGAAAAATCTACATCGATCAAACAAGATGGCTATGACATGATGATTGGCAATGGGTTTTATGCCCTACCACGATATCTTGAAGGCCAAACCAAAGAGTATTACTTTGGCTACAAGGACAATGTCATTCCGGTCTTTGCGAATATTGAAACGCATGACACCAAACGAGCAGCAAACCGAGAGTATGGTGGAAAGGATTACGCCAAAGCCCTTACCTTTTTGAATTATTTCATGCCCAATGGGGTACCGTTTATCAATAGTGGCCAAGAATTGCTTGAAATCCAGCCAATGAACCTTGGCGTTGACTGCGGGTTAGAAGAACAATTTGTCTTGCCTGAGAGTGATCCGTTCCATGGACATCTTGCGTTGTTTGACACGTATCAGTTTCATTATTTGAATCCTGAAGCGGTCTCATTCATCGATCAACTCGAACAAGTCGCCGCAATTCGTTTTGCGTATCCCGGCTTGTTTCAAGCCAAGCATGCACAGTTTATTGAATACGAAGACGTGATAGGATTTAGTTATCAAGATGGTGATCATCGGATTGAAATTGTCGCAAACTTGTCGACGTATCACAGTTCAACGGTGGCCCCTGTGGATGTCATCTTTAGCTCGCAAGAATACGATCTGACCTTGCGACCAATGGAAGTGAAAATCATACGGTTTTAAATTATTCATGACATAGGTATAATAATTCTTAGGAGAACTACCGATGCGAATGATTCAATGGATTAGAAACTACATTCAGCAAATCGGACCACGTTTGAAAGCGTTGCCAGGAAATATCCTGTCGTCCTTCAAACGTCGTGGTCAAGCATTGAAGGCGTTGCTTGCGGACATGAAACAACATCCCAAAGCAACCAAAACGATGCTATTTAGTGCTCTAGTGATGGGGCTTGGACAAATTCGTAACAAACAATACTACAAAGCCATCTTTTTCTTTGGCTTTTTGTTTGTGTATTTGGTGGTAGAGTTTGCGACGAGTAGTTACATTGGTTCGCTTGCTGAAGTGGCAGCATTTCCCGATGATTTTGGCATTATTTACGTGCGTGATTATGGTGGCTTGTTCGTTCGTGGATTGTGGGGATTTATCACCTTAGGAGAGTTGGTTGTTTTTGATTTTTATCGCGGTGGAAACATCCGCTTGCAAGATAACGTAATCGCTTGGCGAAGTGCCGACGTATCAAACGTCTTACTTGGCCAAGGGATTATTGTTGTGGTCTTACTTGCATTGTTATTGTCCGTTTATATCGCTAACGTCGTCGATGCATACAAAGTCGGCAAACGCGTTGAAGCGGGAGAAGAACCAGAAACATTTGCAAGTTTTAGAAAACGTGCATTTGATGATTACTTTGCTTACATCATCATTATTCCTGCGGGTATTTTGATCATGTTTTTAACGTTGATTCCGTTTTTATACTCGTTCTTGATCGCCTTTACCAATTACACGACGCAAATCCAAAGTGGTGCACAGTTAATCCGCTGGGTAGGGTTCGAAAATTTCGGGTTGTATTTGTTTCAGTCTGATTGGTTGCAGTTTTTTGGTAATGTCTTTGGCTGGACAATTCTTTGGGCGATCATGTCTTCGGTCACCGTCTACTCGATTGGGTTTTTCCAAGCGATGGTTGTTGAGAGTCGCTATATTAAATACAAAAAACTGTATCGTTTGATTATGATCTTACCGTGGGCGATTCCGGGCTTGGTATCGTTGCTTGTATTTCGAAATGTCTTTGCGAGTAACGCGGGACTTGCCAATCAATTGTTGATTGAGTTTGGTGTCTTGGAGCAAGTCAAAACCTTTTTGAGTTCCGTGGGATTGCTTGGCCAAAGCTCAGAGATTGGGGTCATTTTATGGTATACCGAACCAGCAAACGGCGCCCTTACGAAGTTGTTGATTATTTTGGTCAACTTGTGGATGGGGTCCCCGTATTTCATGTTATTGATCACTGGGATTTTAGGGACCATTCCAGCTGAATTATATGAAGCGGCCGATATCGATGGTGCAACGGATACACAAAAATTCACGTACGTAACGTGGCCGTGGGTCTTGCGAGCAACGATGCCGGTCATTATTACCACCTTCACCTTTAACTTCAATAACTTTGGAGCGATTTACTTCTTAACCGGTGGTGGACCAGGGTATGCATTGGCGCAGATTCCAGAGAGTTTACGTGTCACTGGGGCGATGCCAGGCCAAACTGATATTTTAATTAGTTGGATTTATAAGATTGCCTTTGCGAACAACCCAGCCCGCTATAACTTAGCAAGTACGTATTCGATTGTTGTCTTTTTGATCGTTGGATTGTTTGCGATTTATAACTTGTCGAAAGTCAAAGGATTTTGGGAGGAAGACTAATGGAAACCTATTTCATTCAACAACGAATCAAACATACGTCGTTGTGGATCTTCAACCATTTGGTGTTGTTGGTTAATTTATTTTTGGTGCTCACACCGTTATTGTGGATGGTCATTGCGTCGTTTAGTCCGGGGAAACTCTTGACCGGGGTTAAATTACCGTTTGATATGCTTCGTGCCTTGTTTCGCTTTGACATGGCCGGTGTCGCGGAAGGATTTCAATCCTTTACTGCCAATTTAACGTTGGAACAATATGATTATTTGTTTACGTATCGGGGCACGACCGACCAAGCGTTGCCAGATTACTGGGAAGCGTTTAGCGTGTCGTTGTATGTGGCCATCTTGAATACGATTTTGGTTGTTATTTTATCGAGTTTGGTGGGATTTGCCTTCTCTCGTTATAAGTTTATTGGAAAAAAACGAGTCTTGTTGACATTCATGGGGCTGCAAATGTTTCCAGCCTTTATGGGTATGGTTGCGTTGTTTATGTTGTTTCGTCAATTTGGGTTTTTGAACAATCCAACCGCATTGACACTTATTTATGTAACAGGAGCGATTCCGTATAACACGTTCATTATTCGAGGATTTATGCGCAACATTCCAAAATCACTCGATGAGGCCGCGGCGATTGACGGGGCGAACAACTTACAAATCATGACAAAAATTATTATTCCCCTTGCCGTACCGATTATGGGGTTTGTCGCGGTGAACGCCTTTATGGCTCCGTGGATGGACTATATCTTGCCATCGATCATCATGCCACAAGTCAATACTCTTGCTGTGTGGTTGTTCCGCTTGTCCGATCCACTTGGTTCAGTCTACTCACCACTAGCCTTCATGGCAGGGGCCTTGTTTATTGCGGTACCGATTATGATTGTTCAAGTGTACATGCAGCGCTTTGTTGTCTATGGCTTAACGGCTGGAGCGGACAAAGGGTGATCAAACAACTCGCAGCAACACTGTATTCCAACAAGGCCATCTTCTCCTTGAAACAGATGAGAGGATGGCTTCTCTTTTTGTTGTTTATTGTTAATGTAATGATGTTGAGTGCTCCATTGATTCAAGCGCGAGCCGACATCACAGCTCCAGAGATTTTAGACCGCTTTGTGGGGTTAGAAGAAGCGTTACTGCAAGTACTGCCCGAGAGCGACTGTGTTCTAGGTGCACCAATGGTTTGTCAAACTCCAAGTGTGCAACAAATCAACGGGTATGAAATTGCTTTTTTGTCACCAGTGACGACTGGTACGTATGTCTTATTTGATGCCAATCAGTTTATTGTTCAAACACCGACGGACCTTTTCGTTGGAGGCTACGAGTTTGCTAACAACGTTGCATTGAATTCGGTGACAACGGTCGATTCGTTACATGGATTGGTTTATGGCTTTGCAACCTCAGGAGCGACGTTTGATTTTAGTTTGATTGTGATTGGCCAATTCATTCAAACAATCTTGTATGTATCAACGATTAGTTTGATGTTATTAATTAGCAACTACCGATCGAAAGTGAAGAAAATCACGTTTTCTCAAGCCCTGCGCTTGACGACAATCGCCATGCTTGGACCGGCATTGTTCTCGGGATTTATTGGTTTTATCGAAGTCACATTAGCGGGAATTGTCTTTATTACAATGTATTCGCTTCGGATGATGTACTTGTATTTGGCTTTGTTTTCGAAAACGAAGGAGTCAAGTTCTCAATAAATGGAGTTTATTGATTGATTTTAGAAAATGTAAGCGCTATAATAATGAAGCATAAAACTATATGGAGGACTTGAATTTAATGAAGAAATTTATTGCACTACCATTGTCGTTATTGTTGGCTGTTACATTAGCTGCATGTGCAACGACAACAACAGAAGAACGTCCCACAGGAAATGTTGTGGAACGCACTACTGTTGGCACAGTCTATGCAAACTGTGAAGTACCTAACGGTAACGACCCATGCTGGGACGCGACTGCAGAACAATTTAGATTTGAGCCAGGTGCTGTCATTACCATCGGTGTTGATAACGATTTGATGGGTGAAGCATTGGTTGCTAAATGGAATGCTGATTTCCCTGCATTGAGAGATCAGTTAGTATACCGTAATTATGGATCCGTGAACGGTGAATCAACAGGAATTCAGGGAGTCGAAGTTGGACAATCTGAAGCGCCAGATGTCGTTCTTGTTGTTTCCAACGAAGTGGTTGGACGTGAAGTGAACTTGCTTTCACTACATCCATACTTTGAAAATTTAATTTCAACCGATTCCTTACCAGCGG
>JAGYLA010000010.1 GCA_018401215.1 Bacilli bacterium
TAAAGTGGCGATGGATCTGTATTACAACGTTGGTATTACAGATTTCTACAAAGCAATTTGGGATGGAACATTAACCCCATCAGAAGCACAAACAGAAATCGTGTCTGCGTCTGCAGCATGGTTATCTGCAAACAATCAATAATTTATTAAAAAAGTCTCAGTGATGAGACTTTTTTTCTGCTCTAGGACCATCATAATCGGTTCTTTGTTATACTTGAATCAAGGAGGAATACTATGTCTACACCACACAATGCTGCAAAGAAAGGTGACATTGCAAAAACTGTTTTGATGCCAGGCGATCCCTTGCGTGCGAAGTTCATTGCAGAAACGTTTTTTGACAATCCAGTTTCATTCAATGACGTAAGAGGAATGCTTGGGTATACCGGAACCTACAAAGGAAAACCAGTCAGTGTCATGGGCTCTGGGATGGGAATGCCAAGTATGGGGATTTATTCCTATGAACTGTATACCACTTATGATGTCGATACCATCATTCGAGTTGGTTCTTGTGGCGCGTTTGATCCAGCCATCAAGCTCTATGAAGTGATTGTCGTTGATAGTGCGTATTCGACATCGACTTACGCCAAGAATGCATTTAAAATCGATGAAGAAGTCCTGTATCCCACCAAGCAAGTGAACGAACAATTGGTTGTTGCTGCCAAGGAACTCAATTACCCTGTGTTACAGGGAAGGATTCATTCTAGTGATGTATTTTATTTTGGCAAAGAGGTTGATATGCTTCAGATTCATCAAGACCAAAACGTCATTGCTGCAGAAATGGAAGCTTTTGCACTATTTGCAAATGCAGCCTATTGCGGTAAACGAGCTGGTTGTTTGTTGACGGTCTCTGATAACATCGCAACGATGGAAGAGACTACCCCGCAAGAACGTCAAAATGCATTTACGAAAATGATGGAGATTGCACTGCAAACTGTACTATAAGAAAAGTCGTCCTTCTGGACGACTTTGTTATATTGAATAATTTACTTGGATTGCATATGTTAGGATGTCACTGACGGTACCGCATCCACTGCGAGGACCCATCATCGAGATTGCCCTAGCTGCGGCGGCACTAGCGAAGTGACCACAATAAGTGAGTGATTGTTGCTGATGATATTGATACAAGAATGCGGCATTATACGTATCTCCTGCCCCAGTCGTGTCAACAAGGGTGGTCGGACAAACGGGAATCTGGATGTGTTGATCGGCAGTGATAATTTCAGATCCTTGATCACCTTTTGTGATGACGATGATGCTTGCTTGAAGCAACTCTTTGTAGTTGCTTTTTTGTTTGGACAAATAGCGGTCGGCTTGTTCATTGATGAACAAAATGTTTGCTTGGTCAAGTAGGTGAAAGGGGTCATCCAATGGTCGAATTGAGGTTTCTTCGACGTCAAACGCAATCGTTGCCCCTGAGGCAATGACTGCGTCTTGGTTTGTTAAGCGATGAAAGTCAGTCACATTGGAATAAAATGTGGAACCGTCTTTTAGCATGTCTAATTGAGGTGCTTGAAGTGACTTATGCTCCACCGTAGGAGAGATGACATAAACAATTCGTTCTCCTTTGTGTAGTAAAATCAGACAGCGGCTTAAGTGATGTGTTTTATCTATTGTCAATAATGAAGAATCAACACCAAACTGAGCCAATGAAGCAATAATTTCTTGTGTGTCTTCTGTTGGTGGCAAAAAATCAATCATTGATGCTTCACCGCCCAAGGAGGCGTATACGCTTGTTGCATTACCAATCATTCCACCAATTTCACGATGTGAAGGCGTCAAAATCGCTTTTTCTCCAGCGAGTGGGACGTGGTCTGCAAAGTAATATTCATCGATGCTATTGGCACCAAATGATATCAGCCTATGTGCTCCCAAGAATTCCCTCCACTAGTGCGTCAAAATCATAGTTATTTGCGGCTTCTAGCAGTTGTTTCCACTCGACCGGAAAGATGTCTGGGCCATACAATGCGCCAAGCATGCCACCGACCATTGTGGCTACAGTATCCGTATCATTACCAATGTTGACCGCGGCATAGAAGCACTCCAGCGGTGAGTGTCCTAATCCCTTGAGCAAACCAAAGGCGGCGGGAACTGCTTCGTGCGCCATTAATCCAGTTCCGACGTAATCATTTAGGTCATCCATCAAATCGGTAGCGGATTGTTGTCGGCTTGCAATGTCATACGCGAGTTCAATGCGACGATCGATTCGGCTCCCTGCTAACTCGGCAGCCCCGCGATCAAGAGCCATTTGATGACCCGATGTCGCTCCTTTAAGTCCGGCTTGTAACACGTCCTCTAAGGTACGAAATGGTTGAATCGCTGTTGCAGTTGCCGCAGCAATCGCACAGGCCGCAGACAGTGCAAGTTGGTTGTTGTGTGTTACTTGGCCCACCGTCAACGCGATATCCATCGCCTTGTCGAGGTCGCCAATGGAGAAACAAGCAATCGGAGCCATCTTCATCGCTGCACCATTCGTTGCTTTCGCATTGTCGTTGGCGTAGGGGGATGGTGGGATTTCGAGGTGTTTGATCTTTGCTTCAATAAACGCTCTGGTCGTGGGTCCAGCAAGACGCATGTTGTTTTTGGATTCCTTGGACCATTCGATCAATGAGTCAATCACGACTTGTTCTGAGATGGTTTTTGTTTTTATCATTGCAACAATCGTCTCATAGGCCAAACTAAAGTCGTCGGTCACTTGACCGGCAATATTGCCTTTGGCAAACACATCATCTGGAGCAGCGAGAAACGTTTGAACAGGTCCCCCAAAGTACGCAATGATTTGAGTGCGAGTTCGTGTTTCGGTGGCTGCACCCATGGCGTCGCCAGCAGCGGCGCCAATCAAACAACCTAATATTTTTTGTTTGGGAGTAATCATGTGCCAATCACCTCATAAGTCTGGTCAGCTAGCTGCTGGATACTCATTACTTTGTCGACGCGAAGATAGGTGTCCAGGCGGTCCGCAATGGGATCTTTGAAGGAAGATGGAATGGCATCCATTCCCTTCATAATCCCTATTGCTGAGAGAATTTGCGCCGCATTGCAATCGACATCTTGACCGGCTTGAGCGATGATGTGTAAGGTTTCTTCAAAGTCACCGTTGCCAAACCACAACGCAATGATTTCTGCCATGATGTTTGGGTATGCATGAATCCAGTTGTAGCGTTCAAACTGTTGTTCACAACGTCGCCATGCATCAAGCCAATGGTCGTGTTCTTGTGCGGCGCGCAATGCAAACGAAGCAAACGAGTAATATTCGCTGTCATGTGGGATATAAGACAAGGTCTCAGTGACCAGTTGTCTCACATCGGTTGCAACAAAACTGTTACTAACCAAAATCGCATTGAACATTTCTCCCAATGCACCGTTGTTGTCATGAGAGACAACCGCATCAAGCCAAGCCAGACGAGCAGCTTCTTTGGGGTTGCCTGGAGCGACCATGCCGCAAATTGCACCGCGCATTTGGGCGCCAATCCAATCACTGAATGGATTCAAAAATCGACCACTTTCAGGGGGAAAGATTCCGAGATTTAAGTTTCTTAAGGCAAAGTCTTCCGCAGACCAGGCAAGCGGAATGTATTGCAGCCACATTCTGGCGATATCTTTTGAGGACAGTTCGCGACCGTGTTGCTGATAGGCCTTTAAAAATGCGAGTTCAAAGGTGATGTCATCGTTATAAGTGTTGGGCGTTCGAATGTAGTGTCGGACTTCACCTAAGGTTTTGGTAATGTTGGTGGTCGTGTACCCTTCCACTGCAGTGCCGACGGCACCACCAATGATTTGCGCAAGCCACCCGGCATGGAGTTGTTGTTTCAATTGTGGACCTTTTGGTACCTCTGTCGCTGCTGGAAAATCGATGACAGCTAAGACATCGGCAAACGAGTGGTAATGAGCGAAGGAGTAGTATGGGTGACTTTTGTCAGGGGTTGCACGATAAATCTCTTCCCAAAGTAATCCACTAACTTCATGGAGTTTCAATAAATCATTGGCTTCGTAGGCTTTGAGTCCTTGTTGAATCAACGAATCCGCCTGCTTAAACACATAGCCTTTGTTTTCCATCGCTTGAATCGCTGCGATCATGATCGATTCAGGAGCGTAAGAACCAGGCACATGACTGGACCAATACAATTTGGTCATAGCGTCTGCGTGTTGTTCGAGGACTTCTGCAAAATTCCATGTTTGTTCCTCTTCAGTCAATACCTTAGGAATAGCAGCATCCATTTTTTGTCGTTCTATTTGCCATGCTTTCATAATTCACCTACAGAGAAAGAGGAAGAAGCTTCCCCTTTTTATTTTTGATAGCGATGCAATCGTTCTTTTAAATTGGCTTTGTATTTTGCTGCATCAAGTCCTAACGCCACCCATACATTTTTGGGTTTCTTTGTTACGTGGTAATAATCGACAACTGTTTTACCATACGAGATGCTACTTTTGGTTTCAAGATCAACATGATACCAATCGCCTTGCAGGATACTTGGGTCTAACATATATAGTAAGGCCATGGCATCGTGGATGTAAGCAGCTTCCTTGAACTGTTTGCCTTCAGCATAGACCATATCTTTTAGGATGTGATGAATCGTAGTTGTTTGAAGATTACTGACGGAGAAGTATTGGTCTATTTCTGAGGGAAACAATCCTTCCGCCATGGTCACATCCAAGCCCACCATATGTAACGGCACCCCAGCTTCAAAGACAATGCGGGCGGCTTCAGGGTCTACAACGATATTAAACTCTCCCGCAGGCGTCATGTTTCCATGCTGATGTCCCCCACCCATGATGGTGATGCTTTTGACTAGCTTGGGTAAGGTAGGGTCAAGCAAGAATACTTGGGCGATGTTTGTGAGTGGACCAACTGCTAGGATTTCCAGTTCATGAGGATGGTCTAAAATTGCTTGACGAATCACTTCCACCGCATTGGGCAATGCTTGTTTTGTCGGTGCGGGTAACACCAAGGTGCGAAGACCCGTTTTTCCGTGAACATGGTCAGCAAAGACAGCCTGACGAAACAACGGTTGACTTGCCCCACGGGCGACTGGAACATCAACACCAGCCACTTCACATAGTTGTAAGGCGTTTCGTGTGGTATGTTCAATTCCCACATTACCCGCGACGGTGGTAATCGCAATCAAATCAAATTCTGGACTTTGAAAGGCAGCAAACAATGCAATGGCATCATCGATACCAGGGTCACAGTCTAAAATCAATGGTCGTTTATTCATACGTATTCACCAAGTCGACAATCATGTCGACAAATTTCTCACGGTCAATGTCTAACATTACCGTGGTATTCGCAGGTTGATTCATCGAGCCTAATTGATCCGCAACGGTTGCTCCAAGGGTAAATTCACCATCGACATCAATGTCGACATAATATTCTTTGGTGGTGATGATCGATGGGTCAATTAGATAAGCAATTGTGACAGGATCATGAAGCGGGGTTGCATCAAATCCCATCGTATGATGGAACAGTGCAAAAAAGTCGAGCAGTTCAGCGACCATCACTGGAACTTTTTTGTTCAACGAACGAATCCGTTCCGTGTCTTGTTTGGTGACCATCGCGCGGTGTGTGACATCCAGTCCTGCCATTGCGATATGTATCCCAGAATGGAATACGATATGTGCAGCCTCTGGGTCGACCATAATATTGAATTCAGCGCCTGGAGTCCAGTTACCACCCACGACAGAACCCCCCATAATCGCAATCAAATCAATCTTTGATTTGACATGCGGATAGGTAGATAGAAGTAATCCAACGTTGGTCAATGGCCCTGTAGCAACCAAAGTGATTGGTTCTGTTGCTTGATCTAGCAAGTCACGCATGACTTCGACTGCGTGGCGGTCATCGACGGGCAAGTTTGATTCGGGTAACACTGGTCCATCGAGTCCACTGTCTCCATGGACTTCCGGTGCTACTTCCAATTCGCGAAACAATGGTTTGTCGCAACCAGCGGCAATCAGACATTCAACACCAGCAAACGACAACACTCGTTTGGCATTGTTTAACGTTTTGGCAAGCGTCTGATTACCTCCCGTGACAGTCACGGCTAAAATATCCAATCTAGTTGAGGCAAAGGCCATCAATAATGCAATGGCATCATCGTGACCAGGGTCACAATCAAAAATAACTTTACGCTTCATTTGGATCCTCTTTCAGTTGTTTGGATAGTGTTTTCTTTTTTTGGAGTGATTGTTGGTACTGAGCATATAGAACAAGTCCGATAATCACTGAAACATAAGGAACCATTCCAACAATTTGTGCGGGAATTCCTATTGCTTGAAGTTGATATGATACCGATTCCATTAGGCCAAAGAAACTTGCGGCTAGCAATGTCCCAAATGGATTCGCTTGGCCCATACTAGCTGCAGCTAGTGAGATAAATCCCCGACCAGCAACCATGTTTGTTGAAAACACACTCAAGTAGGCCATTGACATGTACATTCCGCCGAAGGCCCCTAAGAATCCACTAATTAATAATGCAACTAGTTTGACTTTGCGCACGTCAATTCCTACACTCGTTGCAGCATCAGGATTTTCACCGACACTACGCAAGCGTAAACCGTACGTAGTTTTCGACAAGAAGAACCAAACGCCAATAACAGAAAGAATGGCCAAATACGTCAAAATATTATGGCCTGAGAGCGCCGTACCTACCACCGGAATGTCTTGCAGTAACGGTATGTTCACGTCAGGAAATTGTAATGAGCGGATGGAGTTGGTTGAACCTCTGTCACCAGTAAATACAAACATGACAAATACCGTTCCTCCGACCGCCATCAAGTTCAAAGCAATCCCGACCAAAATAATATCTGCCTTTAAATACAAGGAGAAGTAAGCGAGTGCTCCAGCGATAAACATTCCGCCCAAGATGCCACCCACCATTCCAATAAAGATGTTTTGACTAAATCCACTTGCTAAAACGCCAGTCAGCGCAGCAGTTAACATAATGCTCTCTAAGGCGATGTTGATGACACCAGATTTTGAACAGATGATTGCTGCCATTGCAGCAAACAAAATCGGTGTCGTCACGCGAATCACAGTAAAGAAGAATTCGGGAGTCAGTAAATTAATCATTGGTAATTGCCTCCTGTACGACCAAGCGTTGACGATATTTGGCCAAGAATGCATTTGCTGCAATCATAATAATAATCAAGCCTTGAATGATTGCAATCACTTGAAAGCTGACATCGGAGTTGACGCTCATTGTGTCTGCTCCAATGCGAATGTACGACAGAACAAAGGCTGCAAGAGGAATATACTGCGGCTTATTTTTTGCTAACACAGCAACAATAACACCATCAAATGCATAGGTTGGCATTGCTTGCCAACGAAAGCGATCATACATCCCCAACATTTCAACAGAACCTGCCATTCCTGCTAAGATTCCTCCTAAAAATTGAGAGTATAGAATGACAGCCCCTGTTGAAATTCCTGAATACGTGGCAAAGCTCTTATTGAAGCCAGTCATTCGAAGCGCGTAGCCCCATTTTGTTTTTTGAATAAACAAGTATATAAGCACAATCATGATGAACAACAACAATAATCCAGTATGAATTCTTGTTCCTGGAATAAGTTGAACCAACAATGAACTCGATGGAAATTCAAACGAAGCCAAGCTTCCCGCTTGAGGATCTCTGTAATAATTTAAAATAATGAAAAATCCAAGGTTGAGTGCGATGAAATTCATCATCAATGAAGAAACAAGCTCACTTGCTCCAAATCGCAATTTGATGAAGGCGGGAATCAAGGTAACTAAGCCGCCAGTAAAAGCACCAAGAAGAATGGCAACAACAGACAATACAAAGCCCGGCAAAGGTAATGTTAAGACCACAACTGCAGTCACTGTACCGCCAAGAAAAAGTGCACCAGAAGAACCCAGATTAAACTGGCGGGCACTAAACATAATTGCCACACTTAACCCTAGAAACGTCAATGGAATCATCGACTCAATGACGTTACCAAATTTTCGAATGCTAGCCAAAGGACCTAAAAACAACTGTTGGAGTGCAAATAGTGGTTCGTTTGACACAAGCAACACCAACACTAACGTAACAATCAATGAGATAACAATCGCCATACTGAAACGAATCGATTCAAAGCGATTGTCCAGTGGTTGATCAAGCCAACGTTGTTTGATTAATTTAAGCATAGATGCCTCGCTTGATTTGCTCCTCATCTTGAGCTTCAATGCCTAACATAAATCGACCTAGTTCCATCGCGCTTACGTTGGTCACATCATCAAAATAAGCAACAATTTTTCCCTCATACATCACAAACAGGCTATCGCTAACATCAAGCACCTCAGACAAGTCCGCAGAGACCAGAAGAATGGAAGCACCTTGATCTCGAAGTTCAATCAGTTTGTTATGAATGAACTGCGCAGCTCCAACGTCAATACCTCTTGTTGGTTGGTCGGCAATGACTACATCAGGGTTGTTTGAAAACTCTCTTGCAACAACAACCTTTTGAATGTTCCCTCCCGACAAACTTCGAACTTGAGCATTTGGCGATTTGGTTTTGATTGCGTATTCTTTCACACGATCTTTTGCCCAAGCATCAATCGAAGATTGATCCAATAAAACACCGTTATTGAAGGACTCTTTATCAAAATAAATCGACAACAAGTTATCAGTGATGCTTGCTTCGGTGGCAACGCCCATGGTCATACGGTCTTCTGGAATGTGAGACAATCCCATCTCGCGAATGTGGTGAATCGATTGTTTGGAAATGTCTTCTCCCTTGAACATAATGGACCCTCCGCTCGCCTTATTTAAGCCAGTGAGAACATCTACCAATTCGCGTTGTCCATTGCCTTCGACGCCAACCACACCAAGGATTTCCCCTTTGCGCATCGAAAAGCTAATATGGTCAAGTAAATAGCGACGCTGTTCATCCATGACGGATAAGTTATTGACCGTAATAATGCTTTCGTTCGGGGTTGCTTTGCCTTTTGTTAATTCCCATAGGCCTTCCCGACCGACCATCAAATTGGAAATCTCTTCCTTGCTGATTGATTCAGTGTCATAAGTACCGGTTTGTTTTGCACTGCGCATGACGGTTACTCGGTCAGAAATTTCTTTGACTTCATTCAACTTGTGAGAAATGAAGATAATCGTGTGACCGCGTTCTTTGAGTCCCTTGAGCTCTCGAAACAGCTCTTCGGTCTCTTGTGGTGTAAGCACTGCTGTTGGTTCGTCCAAGATAATGACTTTTGCACCATGAAACAATGCTTTCAGAATTTCAATCTTTTGACGAGTCCCAACGCTGCATTCATCTAAGCGCATTGCAGGATCTATTTTAAACTTGTATTTTTCAGCAATCTCAGCAGTGTCATCAATTGCTTTCTTGCGGTCTAAAAGGAAGCGGTATTTTTTTGGTTCACTCCCTAATACGACATTTTCTGCGACCGTCATGGAACCAACTTGCATAAAATGTTGATGTACCATTCCAATTCCAGCTTTGATTGCTTCTTGAGGGTTTTGGAATGATACCAATTGACCGTTGTGATACAACTCTCCTGTTGTCGCTTGTTCAATACCAAAAAGGATTTTCATTAATGTTGTTTTTCCGGCCCCGTTTTCTCCAACAAGAGCGTGAATCTCCCCTTCTTTGACAGAAAAATCAACATAATCATTTGCAACAATGCCATTGGGGTAGACTTTGTACATTTGTTTCATCGTAATGATGTCAGGCATATATCCTCCGATTTAAATAAAATACGTAGAAATAGTCTACGTATTTTATGTTTGATTGAATTAATGGATTTGAATCTGGTTATGGACGAACTGCTGCGCGAATACTATCTAAGCGCGCTTGGTCCATACCGAATGCACTGTCAACTTGGACGCTTCCGTTACGGATGGCAGCGTCTGCACTTTCAAGAAGCGGAAGAACGCTACTTGGAACCAATGCATCAAAGAATGTATTGCGGGCAATCCCAACAGACCCTTCGGTTAGTCCAACAGACTCTGCTTGGCCCCAAGGAACCAAATCATCTTCGTTCAAGTCAATTGCACGTTTGAGTGATGCTCCGACGTCTTTCAATACGCTTGTTGGAATAATGTTGGCAACATCATTGCGTCCGTCTTCTGCTAAAATTGCTGCTTGATCAGAGTCGACGCCAATTGCCAAGAATCCAGCTTCTTCGGCTGCTTCTAACACACCAAGACCAGCGTTACCAGCGATTTGGAAGATGACATCAGCACGTTGACCATTGAATTGCGCGAGTGCCAATTCTTTTCCACGAGCAGAATCAACGAATCCACCAATGTATGAAATCGCAACTTTGATGTTCGGATTGACTGATTGTGCACCTTGAATATAACCAACAATAAAGTCGTTGATAACAGGAATATCAATTCCGCCGACTGCTCCAATGACACCAGTTTCTGTCAAGGATGCGGCAACGATTCCTGCAAGGTATCCACCTTCATTTTGTTTGTACGTAATGGAATATACATTACTATGTTTTCCATCGCTGTAGTCAACGGTGGTATCAAAAATAATGAATTGTTTGTCAGGATGCAATGTTGCTGCTTCCATCACAGTTTGTTCCATTTGCCATGTTCCAGCGATAATAATGTCATAAGGTCCATCTGCTAAATCCAATAACGCAGGTTGCCATCTTGTATCATCATTTCCGCCTTCAACAACGCGAACATCGTATCCATACTGATCAACAATGGCTTGGACCCCAAGGTTTGCAGAATCAAAGAATGATTTATCACCTAAGGTACCATTGATGAACACCGCAATACGTGGTCCATCGCTTTCGGATTCAGTAGTTCCGCAAGCCGCTAAGCCCACAACAACAAATCCGAGCAATAATACAGCAAAAAATTTCTTCATAGTTCCTCCGTATCTCATATAGAGATGTGATGTACTATAAGAGCACTTCATGATTACTGTAAGTGCTTTCATAATTTAACTTTATTATAGTTTCTCAGGTGTGTACAGTCAATAGATATTCCTTGGGAGTTTGCGAAATAAATTTACGTCAACTTGACGAACGCTTCATGGGGCGCTATTTTGAATTTACTACGAAATTTTTTTATTTTGCTCGGTGGATATGCTAGTTTCGCTGGGATATTTTTCCTCCTCTTTGAAGCGAACCCACGTATAATAGAAACAGTTGAGGTGGCAGTATGAACTCGTGGTATGAAAAAACAATTCAACAACAATCATCCTTGGTCTTGATGGAAGAAGCGTTGTTTCAAACACCTGAATTGGGATTCAAGGAACAACAAACTCGTGCACTGCTGGTGTCTTTTTTTGAACAACATGGGCTGAGTATCACCAAGGATTATGGGATCAATGGATTCCAAATCACAATAGGAACTGGTCAGCCGCATATCGCATTGATTGCAGAGATGGATGCCCTGGTCGTACCAGGGCATTTCATGCAAGGGAACGATGGAGCAGCTCATGCGTGTGGCCATCATTTACAAGGGTCGATTTTGGCTCATGTGTTGACGATGTTACAAGCGTCCAGCTTACCAGCAGGACGGGTGAGTTTTTTTGCGATTGCTGCTGAAGAGTATGTCGATCTTGATTTTCGTAAAACCTTACAAGCAGAAGGAACGATTCAGTTATTGTCAGGCAAGCAGAATTTAATTTTGCAACAAGCGTTTGATGACGTCGATGTGGCGATTGGTGTCCATACGATGGGTGAGACCACGTCGCCAAAAATGGAAATCAATGCCTCGTTGTCTGGGTTTATTTATAAAGTACTGCGTTTTCAGGGCCAAGGAGCCCATGCGGCAGTCATGCCTCATGAGGGAGTCAATGCCTTGAATGCGCTAGCGTTGACGCAAACTGCCGTGGCATTTTTGCGAGAAACCTTTCAAGAAGAGGACCGCATTCGAATTCATATGATTACCACCGAAGGTGGCCAAAGTGTCAATTCAGTTCCAGAACAAGCAGTCCTAGAAGGGTACATTCGCGCACAAAAACCCGAAGTTCTTCAGTCCGTTAGCGACCGGGTCAACCAAGCGGCGATCCATAGTGCAAGGGCGATTGGTGCCTCGGTCGAGATTTCCGATTCGATGGGGTATTTGCCGCTCATTCAATCCAAAGAGTTGTCCAGTGTCATTCAAGAAGCAATGCTTGATGTGGTCGATGAAGTGGTCGACAATCAGCTGAGTTTTGCTGCCGGTGACATTGGTGATATGAGTGTGTTTTTGCCCACAATTCAAATAGGTTTTTCTGGTTGTGTTGGTCGGGTTCATGGAAGTGATTTTAAGATGCAGTCCGTGGAGGAAGCATTGATTTATCCAACGTATGCAATTGTGAGTACGGTCGACCGATTGCTCAAAGAACCCGAAACATTGCAGCGAGTCGTTCGTGCCCATCAACCCTTGATGACATTATCAGAATACAAAGCGATGCATGGGATTCAATCGTGATTCAGACCATCACTCGGCCGAGCAAATCATTGAATCGAACTGTCACATTGTCGATCTATTGTCCACCTGGAGACGGACCCTTTCCTGTGCTGTACATGCATGATGGACATAACTTGTTTGATAAGGCGACATCGAGTTACAATCAAATTTGGCAAGTCGAAGAGGCGTTTGCCTATGACATTGCTAGCGTCATTGTGGTTGGCATCGATGCGCCGCATGACTCGCGACGACTCGATGAACTGTGTCCGTTTGTGAATGACTATTCCAAAGGCTTAGGAGAAGAGTATTTACAATTTGTCTTAGAAACCAAAGCGATGATTGATGCGACCTATCCGACCAAACCCGAACGTGAATATACCGGGATGATGGGGCAAGCATGGGTGGATTTATCTCCACGGTCGCGTTAGCGTTGCATTCCGGATGTGTTTGGTAAATTTGATTTCTCCAGCTCGTACTGATTGATAACCAAATTTGGTTGCTAGAAGAATCACCAAGTTCCTCCTCCAAAGTGTGTATATGGATTGGGGACCAACGAAACAGGGATTGGTGATTCCCGCCAATATTTGGAGAGCAATCGAAAATGAAAGTGCAGCGGTACTTGAAGCCAAAGGCCAAGTCGTTAATTATCATGAGTTTGATGAGCATAACGTGAACGTGCGAATGGGCTGTTCGATTACCATTGATCTTGCGTGATAGTTTGTTTGAGGTTAAGATGAAAAATACCACGATTTTTATGTTGTTGTTTGTTAGCGCTGTGCGCCTAGTGAAGTCGTCACGGTTGGAACCAGTGGTCGAAGAACCTGTGGTTCAACCTGTTGCTGGCGTGCAACCAGAATTATTTTTGAACCATGTTGACCGCGAAACGATGCCCTTAGCACAAGACTTTCCGATATCGGTGTGTTATCAGTCTTTGTGATTAGTTTTGCGGGATTCCAACAACGATGGACTTGGTGATTTGAATGGCATCACCGCACAACTAGATTATTTGAGTGACTTTGAACGTTCAATGTTTGTGGTTGACCCCGATTCATCCCGCAGTTCGAGTTATCACAAGTGCTGATGTACTTGGATTTTTACAACATTGACCCAGAGACTTTGGGACCTTTAGCAGATTTTGACGTTTGATCGAAGAAGCTGCTGCAAGAGACATCATTGTTCTTATGGATTTGGTATTAAATCACACGAGTAAAAATCATCCATGGTTTCGTGAACGGTCAGACTTTAATACTGGTTAATAGCAAAGACCATCCTGACTACGCAAGGTCAACGTATTGGTATTCCCACAATGGACTGCAGTATTATGCGTATTTTTGGGATCAAATGCCAGAATTAAATTTGATGACCCGGTGGTGCGTGAAGCAACCTTTGACATTGCTCGTTTTTGGTTAGACCGTGGTGTTGGTGGCTTTCGCTTGGATGCAGTGAGACACTTCTTTGATTCCACCGGAATACCCGATTCGCACCAATACCTTACAACAAAACATTCTCTATTTGAAAGAGTTCAACAGGTAGTGAAAACAATCAATCCCGCTGCCGTCGTCGTAGCAGAAGTATGGTCACCCGCGGAAGCCGTGGCGCGGTATTTACCCGGCATTGATAGTGCGTTTAATTTTGATTTAGCAACCGCTATATTAACGACTGTTGCCTCCAGTAGCGACAATTCGTCCACCGATGTTGTCGGTAACTTCTTAAACATCCAAGCGTTTTATGACGAACAAAACACCCCGTATTATGACAGCTTGTTTTTAACCAATCACGATCAAGACCGCGTGATGAGCTTGCTAGATAACAATCCATCGAAAGCAAAATTAGCCGCCAACATCATGTTTACTCTACCTGGTGTATCGTGGATTTATTACGGCGAAGAACTCGGGATGCGCGGCGCCCGTACGGCTAGTTTCACGGACGCTGAGCGCCGTCAACCGATGCCGTGGCAAACGTCATTTCAAGTCGCATTGGTCGATGGATATCCGCTGGAATTTGCCAATCAACAACTTGCCCCAGGCAATGACATGTTTCTACACTACCAAACAATCACGGCGTTAAAATCGGACCCCGTGATTCGTTTGGGTGAGGTTGGTCAAGTAACGAAAACACAACGCCATTTCTTAGCGTATACGTTAACGTATGACCAAACGAGTTACTTGGTGGTGCATAACTTAAGTAGTTCTGAACGAGCACTGTATGTGGACGCCGATGTCTCCGTGTTGCATGACATCAATGCGGGCATCGATGAGGGGTCTGACATGACGATGCAACCGTATTCCACCGTGATCTTTGAGGTTCAAACGAGGGAGATTACATTGCCCTTTGAACCAATAAAATAGGCTAGCGCTTGCGCTAGCCTTTATTCTATCCTTGAATGGTGCCGTCTTCGACCGTTAGTACAATGTCATCATTGGTCCATAGGACTAATGTTTCATTGACCTTCGCTCGTAAGGTCGTCACGGTCTCTAAGACCGTTGTTCCGGCGGTGTCTTGATTGACAATGACATTCCACGTTGCGCCAAGTAAATTGATGTCTTTTTCTGATGCAGTATTATGAATCACCATAATATGACGATATGGATTGCCGCCAGCGTTGTCCGCTAAGAGGTATTGAATCAATCCATTTGGTGTTCCACCAACAAAATACAAATGGTTTTGAATTTGTTCTGCGGTAGGTAAACGGAATGCGGGATTGGATTGACGCAGTTCAATCAAGCCCAAGTAATAATTGTAGACGTCCGCGTTGTCGACTTTCCATTCCCAGCGAATCTGATTGGTTTCATCAGGAGCGCGGTAGGAGTTGTGGTCAAACGTACCTGTTTCATCACAATAGCCTAAGACTGGGTCCAAACATGGTTTGGTTCGTAGTAATTCGACGCCGTTGTGAATGAACGGAATTCCTTGCGAGGTTAAGATGATCGCATTGGCTTGTTTGGCCATCTCTTGGAGTTCAATCAGTGGGGTATCAGGATTGGTTAATTGAAGTTTGTCCCATAACGTGTTGTTGTCGTGAGCAGTGACATAATTGATGATTTGATTGGGTTGCGTGGTGAAGCTGTCAGCAATCGAAATTGCGTCATGTCGAACACCACCAACGATGCCCAAACGAATGCGACTATCGAGTTGCGTGATGCCTTGAACAAAGCCTGGTTCGCGTTCATTGAAGACACTGCCCTTTAGTCCATCGCGAGTTTGATCATTGAAAATCGCGATGTTTGGCATTCTGGATAAGGTGGTTTTGTCAGCAGCAATCGCTCCATTGAGGGCGCTTCCGCCTGCATCCCACGGTTCACCGTAAACAATGATGCTGGGGTCAATCTCATCCAGTGCATTGCGTACGGCATTCATCGTTTGCACGTCATGCAAGCGCATCAAGTCGAAACGGAAGCCGTCAATATTATATTCTTCGGCCCAAAAGACGACAGAATCGACAATGTATTTACGCACCATTTCACGTTCTGATGCTGTTTCGTTTCCGGTGCCAGAACCATTAGAGAATTGATCACCGATCATCCGGTGGATAATAGCCAGGGAAGATTGCGGTGAAAGTTTGAATCTTTGCACTAAGGCCGGTATGGTTATACACCACGTCCATGACGACACGAAGCCCCCCGCTTGGAAGGTTTGAACCCATTTGTTTGAATTCATTGATTCGAAACAAGCCCGTCATACGGGTCGGGGAATAACTTCCTCTTAACGCATTAAAATGATGCGGGCATATAACCCCAGTTGAAGATGCCATCGTAGATGCCTTCGTAATTTGGATCATTGATTCTGGATTCATCGATGATCGCGTGATCAAAGATTGAATCATGAACGTATCACACCCAGTTCGACCAAGTGGTCAAATCCTGGTGACACCTTGGTAGGTTGTTCCTGTCGGTGGCTAATCCTAAGAAGGTACCCACGCAAGTTGTCAGACCATTCCAGGAAGAATGACTGGTTAAATCGCGAACATGCAACTTATAAAGAATTGTGTCTGTCAAGTTTCTTCCAAGACTGGTCGTTTGAGTGTCCCATCCTTCGGGGTTGGTCCGTGAGAAGTCGACAACAAGACCACGAAGTCCGTTTGGAGTCCAAACACCGTAAGCATAAGGGTCAACCACTTCATGTCCGTTGACATCAAACGTATAATACGTTGTGCAAAAAAAAGTCAACCCGTTAACGACTGCTTGAATACACCTTGACCAATCGGGAGTCATTTCTATGGTGTCATACGGTGTATCCACACCAGGGGCAGTATCGGTTTGGAGCCTTGTAGGATGGCCATGCGTGTATAAATGTAAAGTTACTTCATCAGAGACCGGCGCCCACAAACGGAATGTCGTTTGAGTGGGGGTATAGATTACCCCAAGGTCCCCGTCATACGCATAAAGCTCGTTGAACCGGTCGGATGTATATAATCCGGTCAGTTCGACTTGTTTGGTTTTGGAGTACTCGCCAAAGTTGATCTCGACGGTAAAGCGTTTGCTCAAATCGACATCCCCTTCCAATTGAATGCGGCGAATCGTTCCCCCAGGATACACTGTATCGATCGGGTATTCTTCCCCGTCCGCCAAAATCTTAATGTTGCTTGCATCTCCAGCGGGAGATGTCGTGCGCACTTCAATGACGTTGTCATTGATGAAGCGGGCACTAAAGATTTGAGCTGTGGTATCAACGGTTTCTAAACTATAAAAGATTTGTGAATTTGCTTGGACCAAATAGACATGCATTTCGTTGTTTTCATCAAAGGTCAAATCGATGAAGCGGTCTTCCGCAACATCTTTGTCCCAGTTGTTTGTACGAACAATGATGCCGATGCGCGTCGAATCGGCCATGTTTGTGGTGGTGAGATCTAGTCGCATCATCACCCCGTAATCGGTTTCTTCGGTAAACATGTAAGCTTCACCTTCTAAGCCCACCGGTTCATTGGGCCAAAGCCATAAATTCCATTCGCCATATTCTTCATCAAAGCGATTGTAATGAACCACTAACGTTGGGTTGTCGTTGGCGGGAGCCTCAGGTGGATCAAGAGCAATGGTTGGACCTTGTGGAGCACAAGCGCCAACCAACAAAACAAGGCCGAATAAGCCGGTAAATAGAAGTAGTTTTTTCATGAAATCCTCCTTGCATATTTTATCACATGTAAGCGTTTGTGCTACAATGGAGGCACTCATTACAACGAGGACATTACCATATGAAATGGTTCCATGAAGCAGTAGGTTATCAAATTTATCCGAAGTCATTTTCTGATTCAAATGGGGATGGAATTGGTGACTTGAATGGTATCCGACAACGACTTGAATACCTTCATGATTTGGGTGTGACGCTGTTGTGGCTTGGACCCATTTATTCTTCACCGATGGATGACAATGGGTACGACGTCAGTGACTTTTATAATATTGCGGATGAATATGGCACGCTCGATGAGTTTCGTCTGTTACTCAAAGAAGCGAATGCTTTAGGCATTCGTATTGTGTTAGATTTGGTGTTGAATCATACGAGTGACGAACATCCTTGGTTCATTGAATCTCGTTCTAATCTAGATAATCCCAAACGTGACTATTATATTTGGGCAAAAGGCAAACTCGTCGATGGTGTGGAAGTCGAACCAACGAACTGGGCGTCATTTTTTGGCGGCAGTGCGTGGCAAAAAGATGACACCACTGGCGAGTATTACATGAAAATATTTTCCAATAAGATGCCAGATTTGAACTGGGAATCGCAAGCCATGCGGGACGAACTCTATTCGATGGTGCGCTTTTGGTGTGACCAAGGAGTGAGTGGATTTCGTGTCGATGCGGTGGCCCACTTGGACCGTGCTCCGTTGGTCGACTCAACGATGGACCATGATGGACGATATAAACCGGATTGGCGCCAGTTTTCTAATCGCGACAAGGTCTTTGAGTATTTGAATGAATTGCATGATGTGGTTGCACCGTATGATGTCTTAACCGTTGGTGAAGTCGGTGGTGGGGCAACACTTGAGGAAGCGATTCGCTATGTAGGTTACGATCAACACCGGTTGGACATGGTCTTTACGTTTGACCATAACTGGAAAAATGGTGCTTGGAATTCCTTGAGCGAGGACTATCAACCACAGCTTGATTTACCAGGACTCAAAGAAGATTTTGCCCGGTTTCAAATCGGGTTGTATGAAAAATCATGGCATGCACTGTATTGGTTGAATCACGATCACCCTCGAGTGATGAGTCAATATGGCAATGTGTCCTACCACAAAGAAAGTGGCAAGATGCTTGCTGCAACATTGTATTTCATGTGGGGGACTCCGTTTATATACAATGGCGAGGAAATTGGCATGACGAATGCGGATTTTACGTCGCTTGATCAATTCAAAGACGTGGCGATTCAGCGCAAAATCGAAGAACTTGAGCCGCATTACTCCAAGGAACGCATCTTGCGTCACTTGTTGGTGGTTTCTCGTGACAATTCACGCACTCCGATGCAGTGGTCTAGTCAAAATAACGGAGGATTTACGACCGGGACCCCGTGGATCAAAGTCAACGACAATCATTCGTGGTTAAATGTCGAAGCGCAGCTTGCTGACCCGGATTCGATTTTACAGTTTTACAAGCAATTGTTTCGTGTACGACGTACGGTATTGTCTACGGTGCTATATGGCACATTTGAATTGATCGATTCGGCCTTGTTTGCGTATCGCCGCGTTGGGGAGACGACATTACTTGTGTTGAGTAACTTTACCGATCAAGCCTTGCCGTATGAGCACGCAGTGAACATCAAACAAGTGTTACTGCAAAACTATCCGCAGTTGGTTGACACGAAATCACTCGTGCTACGGGCGTATGAGACTCTTGTGTTAGAGGTATCCAATGACTAGCTTCATTCGCTTGGAAGAAGACAATGCGATTGTAAGGCAAATGTTAAAAGAGTATCAATCCTTTCAAGAGATTGATACTGTTTTGGTGTTTGAAGACTTGGAGCTTGACTTGGTGACCGCACTCTTGGAAGAGCGTGTCTTGTTTGTTGCGTTAATGAATGCGCCACTTGCGATGAAACCATTGATGGACGGGTTGCCATATGGAACGTATTCGGTGGCCAAAGCGGTGCTCTGGCATTACCAGCGTGATTCCTTACACATAGCATTGAATGTTGACGACCAAGAACTGGCAACCGTGGATTCGTTTTTGACCCATCATCAACATATCCAAGAAACCGCCGATGATTTGTTTGTTCATCGCAATACCTTGCAATACCGGTTGGACCGCTTTTATCAAAAAACGGGACTTCAAGTCCGCCACTTTGATGATGCGTTGTCGTACTATATCATTCGTCATTTTTGTGCAACTTGCCAATAGGCAACGTTGCCTTTATTTTATAAGATAAGACTAGGAGGCATTTCCTTATGTCAACATTGTCGTTCAAAGGACTCAAAAAAATTTATCCCAACGGATTTACGGCCGTTCATGACTTCAATTTAGAAGTCAAAGACAAAGAATTTATCGTCTTCGTTGGCCCGTCAGGTTGCGGAAAATCAACCACCCTTCGGATGGTTGCTGGACTCGAAGAGATCACCACTGGAGAGTTATACATTGATGATCGATTGATCAACAACGTCACACCAAAAGACCGAGACATTGCGATGGTCTTTCAAAACTATGCATTGTATCCCCACATGACAGTCTATGACAACATGGCATTTGGCTTAAAGCTTCGTAAAATGGACAAAGAAATCATTCGTCAAAAAGTCGAAGCAGCCGCCAAAAAACTTGACATGTCAGAATACTTAAACTCCAAACCAAAAGCCTTGTCTGGTGGACAACGTCAACGGGTCGCGCTTGGACGGGCGATTGTTCGGGATGCGAAAGTCTTCTTGATGGATGAACCACTATCAAATTTGGATGCGAAATTGCGTGTTCAAATGCGCTCAGAAATTGGGAAATTACACCGCGACTTAGAAACCACAACGATTTATGTCACGCACGATCAAATCGAAGCGATGACGATGGCAACACGCATTGTGGTCATGAAAGACGGATTCATTCAACAAGTTGGTGAACCCAAAGAAATATATGATTACCCAGCGAACGTCTTTGTCGGGTCATTTATTGGAACTCCCCCGATGAACTTTTTACACGGAACATTGGCGGGAAATCAATTTGTCACTGGAGCGCATAAGATTGAGATACCCAAAAACAAATTATCAGAACTAGAGCGTTTGGGTTATTCTGGCGAGATCATTTTGGGGGTTCGTCCCGAACACGTCAAAGATGGCACGGGTCAATTACCAATCAAAGTCGAGCTTGTCGAGTTGATTGGGTCAGAATCAATCATCTTTGGACTACTGGATGATACAAAAATCGTTTGTAAAACAGGTGTTCGCACCGACATTAACATTGGTGATACGATCATGATGAATTTTGAAATGGGGACTGCCCACTTCTTCGATAAAGAAACCGAAGTTCGTATACCGATTCAAAAGTAGAGCCCTTCTGGGGCTCTTTTTATAGTTGGAAAGCGAGGCGGCATGAAACTTGTAACAATAACAAATGGGTCACATGGAACAACCCTTCAAACCACATCGACATCGACAACGCAAGCAAAATCAATGCGGCATGTGATTGATTCATTGTGTCTGTATTATGGGTCCACCTTAAAGGGGCGAGAAGCAGCAGCACGTGTGTGGTTGAACAAAGAACGGATGGTGCCGATTTTTGTGAACCCAGACTGCATTCTTATTTTGAGTGCTTCGATTCGCCGCTATGAAACGATTGCCTTTAACTATTTTGCCTTGGATGAATTAACCAATCACGACAAAATCCAAGCCTTTTTGGCGACCAAACGAGGCAAGAAAAGCTTGGAGTATTGCCGCTGGATCAGCGAAAAAATGAGCCAGGATTATGATATAATGAGCTATCTGAAAGGAACAATCCATGATGCATAAACAAACGATTCATGACCTTAACGTCGCAGGGAAAAACGTCATCGTTCGGGTTGATTTTAACGTCCCGATGACGGATGGTCAGATTACTGATGATAACCGAATTGTCCAAGCTGTGGAGACAATTCAAGCGTTACGAACCGCAGGTGGTAAGCTGATTTTATTGTCCCACTTAGGGCGGATCAAGGAAGCGGCCGACAAAGCCAAGTTAACCCTTGCCCCTGTGGCTGTTCGCTTGGCTGAATTGATCGATGCGCCAGTCACGTTTGTTCCAGCGACACGCGGAGCAGAAGTGGAAGCAGCGGTTGCGAGTCTTCAACCTGGCGATGTGTTGATGTTAGAAAACACTCGTTTTGAAGACTTGGATGGAAAAAAAGAGAGTAACAATGACCCGGACTTGGGCAAATACTGGGCGAGTTTGGCTGATGTGTTTGTTAATGATGCTTTTGGGACTGCGCACCGAGCGCATGCCTCCAACGTCGGGATTGCCACCTACATCAAGGAAAGTGCGGTTGGCTTATTGTTAGAACGTGAAATTGACGTTTTATCAACAACAATTGAGAATCCAAAACGTCCCTTTGTGGCAATTTTAGGTGGCGCAAAAATTAGTGATAAAATTCCAGTCATTGAACGTTTACTAACCATTGCTGATTCAATCATTGTTGGTGGCGGCATGGCGTATACGTTTTACAAAGCCATGGGTTATGAAGTAGGAACAAGCTTGGTTGAACTTGATAAGGTCGATTACGCCAGCGACATGTTAGCGCGTGGCAAAGAAAAAATCATTTTACCGGTCGATTTTGCGATTGCTACTGACTTTAGAAATGACGCGTTTGATCGTTATGATACGTATGAAAACATCAAACCAAATGAAATGGGACTCGACAGTGGACCACTCTCCTCCAAACGCTTTGCCGAAGTCATTGCTGGTGCCAAGACAGTATTATGGAATGGACCGATGGGTGTGTTTGAAATGCCAGCATTTCAAGCGGGAACCAAAGCCGTTTGCGACGCCCTTGTGGCCTCCAACGCGTATACGATTATTGGTGGTGGGGATTCTGCTGCTGCTGCGATACAGTTTGGCTATGCTGATTCAATTGACCACATTTCCACCGGAGGTGGAGCAAGTTTAGAATTATTGGAAGGAAAAGTCTTGCCCGGCATTGCCGCAGTTCAAGACAAAAAATAACCAATGAGAGTACCTTTTATCGCTGGCAACTGGAAAATGCACAAAACAAGAGACGAAGCACTAGAGTTTATTTTTGATGTCAATCGTCGATTGCCCAATACGTCTGTCGTGGAAACTGCGATCTTTGCGCAAGCACCGCATTTGCGCTCTTTGGTCAAGCGCCAAGGGGATTTCTTACGCATCGGTGCGCAAACGATGCATTATGAAGATCAAGGGGCTTTTACCGGTGAAATTAGTCCGGTGGTGATTCAATCACTTGGTTGTAAGTACGTCCTACTTGGACATTCAGAACGCCGAGAATTCAACAATGAAACCAACGAGGACGTGAACTTAAAGATTCAAGCTGCGTTTCGTCATAATTTAAAACCGATTGTTTGTGTGGGTGAAAGTTTAGCTACCCGCGATGCCAATCAGACTGAATCCTTTGTTGGCAATCAAGTGACAGAAGCCCTACAAGGCATTCCGTCGGCGCAAGTCAAAGAACTGGTCATTGCCTACGAACCAATCTGGGCGATTGGCACAGGAAAAACATGTGAACCGGATATGGCAAATGCAACGATTGCCCAAATTCGCACCTTGATTGCGTCATTGTATGACGCAGTGACTGCTGAGAGTGTTCGGATATTATACGGTGGCTCGGTCAAACCAAGTAATATTAAGGCCATCATGGCGCAATCAGATATTGATGGTGCACTCGTTGGTGGAGCGAGCTTGGAGGCGAAAAGTTTCTTATCACTCGTGCAGTTTCACGACAACGTATGATAGAAATTGGCACAATTGTGAATACTCATGGCTTAAAAGGGGACGTAAAGATTCGCAGTGAATCGGATTTTAAGGACCAACGCTTTGTTCCTGGTGCTGTTGTTTACGTGGAAGGACGCCCCCTTACTGTCGCGTCCTTTCGCACGCAAAAAGGGTTTGACATTCTTCGCTTTGAAGGAATTGATCATATTGATGATGCAACGCCATTGCGCGATAAAGTAATGATGGCACCACTGGAAGAAGCCCATTTAGAAGCGGGTCAATATCATGTGACACAGTTGATTGGTTGTGAAGTGATCGAGGATGATGTCGTACTTGGAACCGTGACTGATATTCGCCATTTTCCCGCGCAAAGTTTACTTGTCGTCAATCAGACGATTCAAATTCCGTTTGTTGATGCATTTATTCACACTGTTGATTTGACGAAGCGAGTCATTACCGTGACGTTGATTGAGGGCATGCGATGAAGATTGATGTATTAACTATTTTTCCTGATGTCTACGAATCATTCCTGACATATTCTGTGATTGGCAAAGCCATCCACAAAGGTCATGCCAGTATCAAGGTCCATGACTTTCGCAACTTTTCCCTCGACAAACATAAAAAAGTCGATGATTATCCGTATGGTGGTGGGGCAGGAATGTTACTTCAAGTCGAACCGATTCACCGGGCGCTGAGCGCGATTGCGGGGATGCAGACGGCCCATAAAATTGTGATGAGCCCGCAAGGGACCCCGCTAACGCAAGAAATTGCGCAGCGCTTGAGTCAATACGATCATTTGATTGTCATTGCCGGTCATTACGAGGGCTTTGATGAGCGTGTATTGAGTTATGTGGACGAAGAAATTTCAATTGGCGATTATGTCTTAACCGGTGGCGAATACCCCAGCATGATTGTACTAGAATCGGTGATTCGTTTGCTTGATGGAACCTTACACAATCCTCAATCAAGTGTCGAAGATTCCTTTCAACGCTCGCGCTTGGAAGGGGCACAGTATACAAGACCTGAAGAGTATTTGGGTCAGCGTGTTCCTGACGTCTTGATCAATGGCCATCACGAACTGATTCGCTTGTACCATTTGAAAGAAAGCTTGCGCCGCACCTACTTGCGCCGGCCTGAACTGCTGGTTGATTTGAGTGATGAAGAAACCAAGCTACTCAAAGAAATCAAAGAAGAACTTGAAGCGCCATCAAAGCTATGATAAGATACTTAAGCATTTCGATGCCCCTTGGGTAAGAATGTCAATTGAAGGAGTTGAGAAGTATGAGTCAACAAATCATTCGCGAATTGACGAGTGACTACCTACGCTCTGATGTCCCTGAGTTTCGTTCAGGCGACAACGTCAAAGTGAACGTTCGCATTGTCGAGGGTTCCAAAGAGCGTATCCAGACCTTTGAAGGGCTAGTCATCAAGCGACAAGGAGAAGCGATTTCGGAAACCTTTACGGTCCGTAAAATCTCTTATGGCGTTGGCGTGGAACGAACGTTTCCCGTCCATGCACCAACGATTGAAAGCATTCAAGTTGTTCGTCGTGGTAAAGTACGTCGGGCAAAATTGAATTACATTCGTACCTTGTCGACCAAACAAGCTCGAATCAAAGAACGTCGATAGAAAAAAATCCCATAAATTGGGATTTTTTTTAGTAAACTAGATGTTTTGCAGGACTCATAGTGGCATGATCTCCGTTTTGTCAAACCATCCCGGTTCGTGATTTCAACAATCTGTGGCAACTCAATCTTGTCTGCAACGATTGCTTTGTCCTTCAAGAAACGTGGATCGGGACCAACCCGTTTTGGATTCTCACTGTGGATGACCCCTTATCCGCGGTGGTGCATTTCCAAGCGGTACAGTTTGTCGTGATCTTGGTGGATTTTCACCCCGAAATCCATCATCAGTTGGGCGGCGAATTTGCCATTTTGGCCCTGACAAGCGAGATCATCCACTGTCGTGGTTTTATTCGACATTCAAACAATAACTCAGAGCTAGAAAACGTTTACATTGACCCCAAAATGCGATAGAATGAAACTACAGGAAAGGGGAACCCATATGACAATTGAAGTAGTAGGTAAAAACGGTCTTACGATCACCCCGGCGATAGAAAATTACGCAAAGGATAAGATCTCCAAACTCGAGAAATTTTTTACTCTTGGGGGAGAACTAAATGCCCGAGTGCTCTGTAAGGTGTATAACGATCATCACAAAGTTGAGGTGACGATTCCAAGTAAGCACTTTACACTGCGCACCGAAGTCGCTGATCAAAATGTCTATGCGGCAATTGATTTGAGTGTCGACAAACTAGAACGTCAAATTAAAAAGTTTAAGGGCAAAGTGAACAAAATTTTGCGTGAACGGGAAGGCATTGAAAGTTTCTTCGTCAATGAGGCGGCGCAAACCGATGGAATGGAGAAAGAATACATCGCAAAAAACATTGTGCGTAGCAAGTCCTTGAAACTTCGTCCAATGAGCATCGAAGAAGCGATTGATCAACTCGAAATGATTGGCCATGACTTCTACATCTTCCTCGATGAAACAAAGAAAACCGTCAGTGTTTTGTATCTTCGTGGTGATGGCGATTACGCATTGATTGAAACAGAATAAAGGCCTCGAGCCTTTTTCTTTTATGGTACAATTGTCAATGGATTAGGAGAACTCATGAGCTTCCTTAAAGACTTATTTGATCCATCCTTAAAAGAAGTACGAACGGCAGAAAAGTTTGCCGATCAAGTGATCAAATGTGAACCAACAATCGAAGT
Source organism: Bacilli bacterium (assembly GCA_018401215.1). Classification (GTDB taxonomy): domain Bacteria; phylum Bacillota_I; class Bacilli_A; order MAG-NZ; family MAG-NZ; genus M30B81. Next base: position 25,991 of record JAGYLA010000010.1, read on the forward strand.
TCTTGACGATGCTGCCTTAAAGGCGGCATTTCAAGCGCAACGGGAACGCTTTAACAATGGAGCAAGCCTGGAAGACATCATGGTTGATGTGTTCGCAATTGTTCGCGAAGTCGCTTGGCGTACCCGCAAAGAAAAAGCCTTTAAGGTGCAGTTAATGGGTGCCTATATTTTGCATCACGGAAACATTGCGGAGATGCGTACCGGGGAAGGGAAAACGTTAACTTCGACCTTTCCAGCTTGTTTGAATGCAATTGCCGGCCAAGGCGTACACATTGTCACAGTCAACGAATACTTGGCAGGCCGTGACAACGAAGAAATGGGCTTGATATATTCCTTTTTGGGAATTAGCTCGAGTGTCAACATTCGTGAATTAAGCAAAGCCGAGAAAAAAGCCGCATACGAAGCGGATATCATGTATTCGACCAACGCCGAAATTGGCTTTGATTACTTGCGTGACCACATGGTCATCTACAAAGAAGAAATGGTGCAACGACCACTTGCTTACGCGATCATCGATGAGGTTGACTCGATTTTAATCGATGAAGCGCGAACGCCACTGATCATCTCAGGTGGTCAAAAGAGTTCGCAAAGTTTGTATGTGCAAGCCGACATGGCGGTCAAAGGATTCAAAGCGACGACCGATTATGTGATTGATATCAAACTCAAAACAATCACTTTGACGGACGAAGGAATTCGTAAACTAGAAGCCAAATTTAACTTAGATAATTTATACGACATTCGCTATGTATCACTCTTGCACCGCGTCAATCAAGCGATGCGAGCAAATTTCATTATGGACAAAGATGTCGATTATGTCGTCCAACAGGGCGAAGTCATCATTGTCGACCCGTTTACCGGTCGATTGATGCACGGTCGTCAATTTTCTGAAGGGCTGCATCAAGCGCTGGAAGCCAAAGAAAAAGTCGAAGTCAAAAAAGAGACCACGACCTTAGCGACGATTACCTATCAAAATTATTTCAGAATGTATCAAAAGCTCTCTGGGATGACCGGAACGGCCAAAACCGAAGAAGAAGAATTTCGCAATATTTATAACATGTATGTGGTTGAAATTCCAACAAACCAACCGGTCATTCGTCAAGACATGCCTGATTTGTTGTATGCGACGATGCCGGCAAAATATGCCGCCATCGCCAAAGAAATCAAACAACGCCACCAAAACGGCCAACCGATTTTGGTTGGGACGATTTCGATTGAAAGTTCGGAATTACTCTCTGAATTGTTGACCAAAGCCGGTGTACCGCACAATGTCCTAAACGCCAAACAACACGAGCGTGAAGCTGACATTGTTGCCAATGCGGGTCAACTTGGTGCGGTGACAATCGCGACCAACATGGCGGGTCGTGGGACCGACATCAAACTAGGACCAGGGGTAGTCGAACAAGGTGGTTTAGCGATCATTGGGACCGAACGACATGAAGCAAGACGGATTGACAATCAGTTGCGTGGTCGAGCCGGACGCCAAGGCGACCCCGGCTATTCACGATTTTATTTGTCCGCGGACGATGAATTGCTCGTTCGTTTTGGTGGTGACCGCTTCAAATCGTTAGTAGAACGAATTGCCGGCACCGGAGAAGAACAAGCACCGATTGAATCGACGATGATTTCGAAAACCATCGAATCCTCACAAAAACGCATTGAAGGCAATAACTTTGATCAACGCAAAACGATTCTTCAATACGATGATGTGATTCGTCAACAACGGGAAATTATCTACCAACAACGGGAAGAGTTGTTGTTTTTAGAGGATATTTCATCGATTGTCCAATCGATGTATCGTCAAGGCATCGACTCAATGATTGCCTTGTATACCGATGACGCATTAGCAACGCCAAACAAGGAACCATGGGAAGCTTATTTGGACGTTCCCGCTTTGGTTACACAGTTAAACCAAGAGTGGTTTGGGGGGAGTGTCACTGTCGATCAACTACGCACTGACCAATCCGTCGCTCAAAGTATTTATGAACTCATTGAAGCCAAAGTAGACTCAAAACTAGCGAGTTTTCCGCCAGCAACCAAACAAGAATTTTATAAAGTGGTGACGTTACGAGTCGTGGATACGTACTGGACCGAACACATTGACCGAATGAGTGGTCTGCGCCAATCGATTCGCTTGCAAGCGTATGCGCAAGTGAATCCCTTGAGAGAGTATCAATCGATTGGCTTTGAATGGTTCAATCAGTTGATTCAAGACATTGGCAAAGAAGTGACGAAGTTTATTTTACGAGCTGAAATTCGTCAAAACTTAGAACGTGAACAAGTCAATAAACCAGTGGCGGAACTGTCAGGCAAAGAAGAACCGAAGAAAAAAGGACCGGTCAAAGTGGATAAAGTAGGCCGTAACGATCCTTGTCCTTGTGGAAGTGGCAAAAAATACAA
>JAGYLA010000011.1 GCA_018401215.1 Bacilli bacterium
TGAGCCAGTGCATAATCAACGCCGCGACCAATAAAGAAACTACTGCGTTGATCGTTCATGCTGGAACGGACAATATCATGAATCACCGCGCTACGAGAAATGACATCTTCCATCGCGAGTGCAACATTCGCAAGTTCAACTTGAACATTCATCGTGTGCGATACCGCATTCGCTAACAATGCCAGAACCGCAATTTGCGCGGTATAGGCTTTGGTCGAAGCGACCGCGACTTCCACCCCAGCATGCAAGTACACGTGATAATTGGTCAAACGAGCGAGTGTGGAATGCTCGGCGTTTGTTAAAGAAATTGTCACTGCATTCGATGCTTGAAGACGCTCTAGCGCACGAATCGAATCCATCGTCTCACCAGATTGACTTAAGAACAGATACAACGAGTGGTCAACTTGAATCGGCGGGAAATAGGCAAACTCTGAACCTAATAAGACATCCACTGGTTTTTGAAGCATTGCCTCCAGTAGGTGTTTTCCGACCAATCCCGCATGGTAGGATGTCCCGCTTGCGATAATCACAATGCGAACAGCCTCCTTGATGTGGGTTTGAAGTTGTTCATCCATCTGCCACTCTTTGATCAAACGACGCATCACAACAGGTTGTTCTTCAATCTCTTTTTGCATGTAGTGTTGATACACCCCAAGCGAGCGATCGATGGAGCGTTGATACGGAATGAATTTTTGTTTTTTGACTTCGTGACCTTGTTTGTCATAAATCAAGGCGTTGGATGCGGTAATCACTGCATACTCATAATCTTCTAAGACATAAAACTCGGTAAAGGAATCTGCCAAAGCAGACGCATCAGATACAACAACGTGTTGGTTGTCTTGAAGTCCAATCAACAACGGAGAACGGTGTTTGACCGCATATAAGGTATCGGGTGTGGTTGCGTCCATAATCACAAGCGCAAACGAGCCATGTAGTTGTTGCATTAATTGTTGAATCGCGTCCGTCATGGATGCAGTTTTGGTAACCAAACGATCCAAGACGCTAGCTACGACTTCCGTGTCCGTATCGGATTGAAGCAAATCGTTCAAGCCGTATTCAGTGGCAAGTTCTTTATAGTTTTCAATCGTTCCATTGTGCACAAGAACAATTCGACCATCGACGGACGTATGAGGATGAGCATTAATATGATTGGCGATTCCGTGAGTTGCCCAGCGGGTATGACCAATCCCAAGCGTTGCTTCTAACGGGAGCGGTGTGGTTGTCAAAGGCGCAACAACACCTACCACTTTTTCGATCACAAAACCGTTGTGCCAAAGTGCAACACCCGCGGAATCATAGCCACGGTATTCTAAGTTTGTTAATCCTTGAAGCAAATACGGGACACTTGCAGATTGACCCACATGTCCAACAATACCGCACATAGTAATTCCTCCGATTCAAGTATATCAAGCCAATCCCATTTCTTGAAAGTGTGTTGATGAAATTGATGCTTCTTTTTACGACTGAATCACAATGGCACCCATAATGAAATAAAAAGTGATATCCTACGGACAAGTATTTTTTTTACCAAGAGAGAGGAAGTCCATCATGTTATCAAAAAAAGAGCTTGCATCACTATTGGAATTGGGTGTTGCCACAGGTGCTGACTTTGCCGAATTGTTCTTTGAGGACACAAAAAGCAGTGTCACTCGCGTTGTTACCGGTGAGGTAGCGAGCATTGATGTTAGTAATACGTACGGCGTTGGTGTTCGGCTGATTCAAGGAGTCGATGTGGTCTATGGCTACTCCAATGACACGAGCTATCCAGCGATTGAAACGTTATTAACAAGTTTACGAGCTTCTTTCACAGGTCCAAGCGGACGCGTTGCCCCATTGAACGAGGCTACAGCGGTCACCTCAAGCATCAAACGGCCACCGTTTGACGTACCATCAAGTGAAAAAACAGCACTGCTGGTTACTGCCTCCAACACGATGAAGGCAGTGGATGAACGAATTGTTCAAGCCATTACTCAGTTGCTTGAGACCGAACAACGCATCTTGGTTGTCAACAACGAAGGCGTGTATCAAGATGATGTGCGAACCTATTCAAGATATGTTGCGATGGCAGTGGCCCAAGAAAATGGTGTGATGCAACAAGCATATGAAGGCCCTGGTCGATTCAAAGGCTTTGAATTGTTTGAAGAGATTGACGCTGTCGCGATTGCCGAAGAAGTGGCCGCAAGTGCGATTGATTTACTGTCTGCCCAAGACATGGAATCACAAGTGATGCCAGTGGTGTTACACAATGGATTTGGTGGAGTCATTTTCCACGAAGCATGTGGTCATCCCCTCGAAGCCACGTCAGTGGCCAAAGGATTGTCTCCATTTACTGGCAAAATCGGTCAAAAGATCGGCTCAGATTTGGTCACAGCGTATGATGACGGTGACGTCGAAGGCGCTTGGGGTCGCTTGAGCTTTGATGACGAAGGCAAACCAACGCAAAAAAATCTATTGATTGAAAATGGTGTGCTAAAAAGTTATTTGATCGATTATAGAAATGCTCGAAAAATGAACATGGAACCAACTGGTTCTGGTCGCCGACAATCGTATAAGTTTGCGCCAACCTCACGCATGAACTCCACCTACATTGCCCCCGGCAATGACACGGTCGAAGCGATTATCGCGGATACGAAGTATGGATTGTTCGCTAAAAAAATGGGTGGTGGTACTGTCAATCCATCGACTGGTGAGTTTAACTTTGCGGTTCAAGAAGGATACATGATTGAAAATGGTGTATTGACCAAACCCGTTCGTGGTGCGATGTTAATTGGCCAAGGCAAAGATGTCTTATTTAAAATTGATAAAGTCGCAAACAACTTGGAATTTGGCCAAGGAATGTGTGGCTCGATTTCAGGAAGTATCCCGGTTGACGTTGGTCAACCAACGATTCGCGTTTCAAGCATGACCGTTGGTGGTTCAGGAGGAAAACAATGACACATCCATGGATTACACTTGGACTCAAAAAAGGTCTTACAGACATTGAGATTTTTAGCACTAGAAACAAAACAATGAAATTAACCGTGTATCAACAATCAGTCGATGAATTTGTCCAAAGCGATGTTGATGTCACCACGATTCGTGGCATTTATGATGGCCATGCCGCATCGGTTCGTTTTGAAAACAAAGACGATGCCAATGTGGATGCCTTACTCGATCAATTGATTGCCAATGCCAAAGCAATTACACTCAATGAACCGGCAATCATTTTTGCAGGCAGTGAGTCGTATCCTGAGGCGTCAAAGGTTCCATTTGATTTTTCTAGCGTTCCGACGGCAGAAAAGATTGAAAAACTAAAAGCCTTAGAACAACGAATTTTAGACCACGAAAAGGTCACACAAGTACAATCTAGCGTCTACTACGAAGGCGATTCCACCACAACATTGATCAACTCCAAAGGATTGTCCTTGCAAGACAGAACGACGTTTGCCTATGCCTATGCAAGTGCCGTCTTTGCCGAAGGCGATGACATTCAATCCGCCTATGATGTCGCAATGATGCATTCGTTTGCCGAGTTTGACCCAGAAACCATTGCTCAAACTACGATTGACCTTGGGGTTCGAAAACTTGGAGGAGCATCCTTACCTTCCAAAGCGTATCCCGTTGTCTTTTCGAACAAAATGTTTGCAAATATCTTAGGCGTATTTACGACGATCTTCTCAGGGGAAAGTGCAAACCGCAATTTAACCCCACTCAAAGATAAGGTCAGTAAACAAACCAATTGCGGGTGCTGACATTCCAGTTGATTGATGACCCGCGTCACCCAAGTGCGTTCTTCCAATCAGATTTGATAAATGAAGGTGTCGCAACGGTGAAAAAACAAATTGTCAAAGATGGTGTCTTCAAGGCTTTGTTCATAACTTAAAAACAGCGTCGATGAGGACTGCCCCACAGGCAACAGCTTTGGTGGCGGCATCTCGATGACCAATTTCTACATGGGCCCTCATCCTCTTCGTTTGTTGATTGCCTTCCAGCCAATTGAAAACGAGGTGTATATATTACTGACGGTGGGCTTGCACGCCGGCGTGAAAACCGTTTCTGGTGATTCTCACTCCAAACGAGGTGGATTCAACATTGAACAAGAAAACTAACCACTCCAGTGAAAATGATTGTCGTCTCTGGGAACTTCTTTGAGTGTTTGAACAACATCGAAAGGGTATGCACGTCAGATTTATTATTTCAATTTGAGTAACATTGGTTCACCTAGTGTTTGGATTGATTCCTTAATGATTGGTGGCGAATAAAAAGGAGACGAGTTCGTCTCCTTTTAGTCAAACCACTTTTCAACTAACGCAGCAATGGACATCTTCAATCAATGCTTCAATCGCTTCATTGAACTGTGCAGTGTGCAGTATTCTTTGGTAACGCAATGGCGTTTCCTGGGCTGACAAGGTCAAATTCAAGAACTGCTTGGGCCAAGTTTTGGATTTGCAGCAACAATCGGTCAAAGCAAATGATTGATGACAAATTATCAATACGGCTGTTCCTGCAATTTCTTGAACAATCACCGCGTTTTGATTACGCAAGTCAAGGTAAATCCGATGCTCTGAGGAAAAGTTCTTCTAAAGTCCTGCTTGAATCGTTCCTAGTTGAGCTCCGACTGTGAGTCCTGCCAAATCTTCTTTGCTGTTGATGGTCACTTTGCTTGGGTCATAAACCATCATATTGACAAGGCCTGCTTCTTCATTGAAGTGAACAATCGTAAGTCAACAAACTCAGCACGTTCTGCTGTGGGGCTAATCCCACCACAATCGCAGCATCGGCTTGATTGGTTTGCAGGAGGCAATGATTCCATCAAAATCAACATCTTGCCATTCAAACGTAATATCAGTATTCCGCAATCGCAGCATCAAATCAATATCAAAATCCAATTAAGACTCCATTTTCATCAATCATTTCATACGGTTCTTATCGAACTCGTTAAGACAGCCAATACTTCTTCGTCAGCGCTGCCGCAATACTAAATGCAAAACACCGGTTAATACTAACGTCAATAATTTTTCATTGTTCTTCTCCTAAGAATTTTTCTAAGGAAGGCTTGTGCTTCCTGTGTTTGGTTGGCCAAGAACTCGTCTTTGGCCGCGTATTCCCAAAAATGCGACCTTGATACATGGTCGCTTCATGCGACTTCTTTACCAAAGCCCATTTCATGGGTCGCGATAATGTTTGTAAACCCTTGTTTGGTGATGTTACGCATGACATCTAGCACCTCACCGACCATTTCGGAGTCCAAGCTAGACGTTGGTTCATCAAACAAGAAGCCTGGGTTCCATTGCCAAGCACCGGGCAATCGCGACCCGTTGCTTTTGTCCGCCCGATAAGGTTTTCGAGTAGACATCAATCTTGTCATAACCCCACTGTTTGGAGTTGTTGTTCGACAATGGTTGAATGGTTTCAGAGGTCAAGTTGTTTGACCACCGATAACATATCCCACGTTGTCACGACACTGTTAGAAAACAGTTGAAGTTTTGAAACCTGTCCCATTTGTTTTTCGCACCATTTGAATGTTCGATTCACTAGTAACTCTCCTTTGTAGTAAATCTCTCCGGAGGTCGGTGCTTCAAGTGATTGATACACCGCAGCAAAATCTGCTCTTTACCTTTTCGCTTTTAATGATAAACATGGTCACGCCTTGTTGGAAGGTGTGATTGACGTAAACAGACATGCAAGTCTTTGAACTTTTATTCAATTGAACAACATCAATCATGCATCAACACTCGCTTCCACTTTCTTGGCAGCAATCAGCATGATTTTTACAATGATGTAATAATCAAGCCAACATATAATAACGGTTCAAAATACAAATACGTTTGAGCAGAGACGTTTGTTGCCAGCGTAAGTCTTACAGCTTGATGATCTTTGACAATCGATGATTCTTTCACGAGCATGATGATTTCATTCATCAATGCGGGAAAGCTGTTTTTAAACGCAATCGGTAAGATGATGTCTTGTAAATATGAAACTTATCCACCCCAAATTACTTTGGCTGCTTCTATTTCACCCAGGGTCCACACTATTGACGCCAGAGCGAATGATTTCAGAGACATACGCACTGGAGTTCAAACTGAACGTAATGATCGCTGCGGCAAATGCAGTAATCGTGATGTTGCCGGTGTAACCAAACCAATCTTGCGCGAGTACGGTCAACAATCGGGGAAAGGCAAAGTAGATTAACGATAACTGTAAGATCACTGGCGTCCCACGAAAGACATCCACATAGGCGAACGCGAGTTTGCCGAGCACTTTTCGTTTGGAGACCGTATTGATCAAAATACCCAATACAACCCCAAGCAACGTCGAGAAAAACGCAATTGCTAAGGTGATAGTGATTCCTTGCGTTAAATACGGAATAAATTGCCGGATTCGGCCAAAATCAATAATGTTCATCATTTCTCCCATAAAAAAAAGTCGTCCTAATAAAGGACGACTAATAAATAATCGCGGTACCACCTTTGTTCCAGCTTACGCTGACACTTGAGTCCGTTAACGCCGGATTACGAAATGATGTACTTATGTTCTACCATTTACCTCAAAGGCACGTTCGGTAAGTTCTTGTGTTAGCTTTCACCCGTTGCGCTAACTCTCTTGAATCAAGAAGATTACGTACTATTCCCGTTCATAGGTTTAGAAGTATTAAAACACACATCAATACCTTTGTGCAACTATTTTTTAAAAATTATGTGTTTAAGCTCAAAAAAACACGTGGTGTCAACAACACATACATCTGCGCAACATTGGTTTTCGTTAAGAAATCAATCGTTGAATGCATACATAACGCAGGAATATTATTTGGTAGCTGCATCAAAGACGAAACATCTGGAGTCAGCCGACAAGCACTCATTAGCGTCGGATGAACCAATGAATCTGGATGATTCGATAATGCATCATAAAAAGACATGTCGGTGGCCATGGATAGAAGTTCTTTGGGTAGTTTCTTTTTATTGATGACAATCAAGACGTATGACAACGGGATGCCATCTCCAACGTTCAATGTTCTTAACAATAATGATTGCTTGGGCATACTTCGTTTCGACAAAAGAATGAGTTCAGGTGGCAAACTACTAACAATCGGTTCAAATGATTGGCTTGTTGCTTCCATGTTCATTGTCGATGCAATGGTTAACACATCCGACATCGATGAAATCTGAATCGAACGACGCAGTTCGGCATCAATCAATGTGATGGTGTTGCCTTGAACCTCACAGTAGCTTTCAGCCACCAAACGCGAATAGGCCGTTTCAACGTCAGCGGTTGTGATGTGGGATGAAGCGGCAACCTCATGACTCATGGGAAACACAGTTTGTGAGTCGATATTGAGATTGAGGATGCCATCAATCACATAAAAGTAGATTTGCTCACTTGCTGTATGTTTTGAGCGTCCATCAATCGTTAAGGAATCAAACATACATTCCCTCTCCAAGTTCAAGTTTCCAATCCATCATACTACTAGGAAAATAGGAATGAAACGTCGCAATAATGGTGTTGTCTTTGTCGTACAAGCGGCTATAAAAATAAAAGACACTCTCATCATCAAACAGTTCCAAGTAGTTGATTTCTTTCAAGGACGGCGCAATCACTTGAAAATCACTTTCGACCGATGCAACCAATCGAGACGATAATTGTTCCACCAAATCGATGCATGATAAATCATTGTCGTAGCAATCAAGAATGTTTGGATACAGTGATACCGGCATGAAGATTTGCCGGGATAAATACGGACGTTGATCGGCATGATGAATCCGGTGAATGTGATAATGGGGTTCTTCTGAATGCAAGGACCATGCGTTAATTTTTAATTCTCGACCTTCTTCCACCGCCATATATGGCGTATGAATCTCGACCAAATGACCCGTGTCACGTAACCATCGTAATGCCCATAAAGTCTTCAATCGAGAGATGATTTTTTGCTGCGAATCAGACAAAGGCCTTTACCAGATACTCGTCGAATCAACCCGCGTTGTTGAGAGTTGCTGATAGTCATCGATACGACCTGTGAAATATCAAACGTATGACAAAGTTCTGCTTGAGACGGAAGCAACTCATTGTGCGCGACCACTTGTTTCACAATCGCTTGTTCTAACGAGTCCGCCAATTGTTTATAGAGTGGTTTCGTAATTAGCTTATTGATAATGATGTAGTACAAAAAAATCATTCCTCTCATGGAACGGTTGTCTATCGGCTGAAGAATCGCAGTAGTTCAGTACTTCACTATAACAGAAAACAGCGTAAACTACGCTGTTTTTGTCAGATCATGATTGCAAATCAATGTTATTTTTCGTTAGAAAAAGTGGTTGTTTTTTCGGCTTGTTGGGAACCAAGTTTCGTGTGCGGTCGCTTTCTTGAACGCACAATCATCCACCCGCCACCAATTAGCGCGAACCCACCCAAACCGATTAGTGCGAAAAACCAAATGGATCTGCCTTCCAGCAATCCTGGCTGGTCAATGACTGTTCGAGGGACCAAGTATGTGTGCGAAGTGATCGATTCCATGGACTCATCCAGATTGTGTAATACAAGTTCAAACCGGTATTCACCCGCTTTCCATCCTTGTTCAGGATAATACGTGACTTGACCAGTGGTCGAGCCTACATTGACTACGGAAGCTTGCAACAAATCGACTTCTTCGATTGGGGTTTGGTCGTGGATGACTCGCAGCACTACACTGACATCATCAACCGGTTTGTAGATGTTATCTAGCTCAAAATGAATTTGGGCCGTGGTCAGTACCTTAGAGGAATCATCAAATTCAGGAACCACTTGAAATCGTTCAATCAAAAGGGTTTGAGCTACTAGCTCTAACGTAAGATCGGCTTGATCATCCAGCGTAAATTGGTGTTCTGCGACTTGAGTCGATTCATAATATGCTTTGATGAGATAATCTGACGCTGCATATTGCGTCACAATTTCCAGTTCATTCAAAGCAACAAAGACTAACGTCTCATCATCCATACGAAATAGTTCAAGAATGGCGGGAAAGGCTAGTCCATTGACCGATACCACAGAGATGTTTACCATCCCTGCTTCGCCCAAAACCACCAAGTTCGCTTGCAGTCCTGCTGAGCCAATCAACGTAATCCCCTCGTCATTGGACGGTAGAACTTGCGCATACACATTTAACACATAGCTACCAGGTGTGATAACTTCATCCAAGCGAATGGTGATGGGAATGCGCAGTTGGCTGTTGGCTGAAATCGAATATTCATCTTGAAGATTCAAGAATTTTACACCAAGTGGCGCTTCTGTGTTCAAGCGAATATCAATGTCAATGTCGTATTGATTGTAAAAGATGACGGTCACATTGGCGGTGGAACTTGTTTCTCCTGCGACCATTTTATACTCGTGGCCAGCAAAGGTTCCTGACACACCAAAGCCACCCGCAAACACTGTTTGGGGTGACTGAACTACCATGAGGCACAGCAAGAGTATCATGCCGATGGAAGCGATGGGTTTCATCATACTATGTGTAGTTTCATTCGATCTATCCTCCTGTGATTCCAATGGTCATATTGCCGGCATATGTTGCATTTTGAAAGGCGGGTGATAATTTGATTTGAAAGAGAAATGGTGTCAATTGACCCAGTTCACTCGTACGACCAACATTGCTTTCAACGCTCGACGTCATCGATTGTAAATCCGCAATCGTATAATCGGTCTCAAGTGCTGGTAAGATAGCAATCGGTGTCGATGATGTAGCAAACGCAGCATCATCTTTGATTTCTAGATTGGTATAGTTGACCCCTGCATCTCTAAGCACTTGAAGGTAGAAATGTTGTTTGGTCTCATCGACTGAAAGTGGGTCATGCAACTCGGCCCATGGGTCATCACTCACCGCATCAAGCAGTGTAGCGTCCCAGCGGACATCGGCAGTAGCCGTTCGAGTAAATGTCCCGTTGGCAATGTAACGAACCATTACACCGGTTGAAGAATCAGTCCATGTATCCAAGCCACGAAGAACTCGGTCAAATTCAATTTGTTGACCAGGCTCTAGTTGAATTTCTCCATAAAAAGCCATATTGTAACCACGATCTACTTGAGAACCAATCGATAACTCTTGTGAATTGGGTTCGGGAATTTCCATTTGATAACGGTCATACGTCACGACGGCAACGTGCCAGTCTCCCGTGCTTTGTGGGGCGACTTTACTTGTTGTAAAGGCAATCGACACATCGCGTTCATAGGCAGTTGGAACGGCCCCAACCAACTCTGTCCCCGTGACGGTTGAGTCACCTGAAATCAACGACCACGTGTGTTCGGGTTTCGCGTTAAATAATAAGAGTGACGTGTAATCCTGATGGTCAGACACTCCGGACAAATCAACCGGTGTTGATCCATCTTTGACCATGTAATTATCGACCGCAGTAATGATTGTCATATCAGTCAATACACTTGGTGCTGTCATTAAATAGGTACTTCGTTCTGGTGTAAAGTAACGAACCACAAAGGATTCTGCGCTCACGCCTTGATCAATCGTTGCATTGACTTCTGCAGAAGTAAGTTCTTCTGTCTCAGAGTAAAACACAACAAAATAAATATCGAGGTGCGTAAATCCATCAAAGTCTTGAATTGTCGCATTGATGAAATAGTCGGACTGCGGTACCAAACCGATCTCTTTGATTGCATCTCCTGTGGTTTGTGAAATGACCAAGTCCGTTACAACGGTCGGATTGTTAAATCCGGCTGACGTAAACTCACTCGGTGTCGATCCCTCACTGGCTTCCACATGAAACGAAGCATCCTTCATGTGTATCACAACCATCATTGACATAAGTAACAGTCCACTTCCAATGAACAGTCGTCTGAAGATTTGTAGTTTCATAGGTACCCTCCTTGAGTATTTGATAGGAATTGATGTTCCTAACAAACTGATACCTTATCGTGCGCTTCATTCTAGGGATTGGACGATGTTTGCTGACGAATTCATGGAAATCGTCGGAATTAAGCACATCATGTAGCGACATCTAGCGCTATTGTCAAAAATAGGCAATAAAAAAGCCTTCCGAAGAAGGCTCTTTTATTGTTTGATTATGGTTTGAAGACTTGTGCTGCTTTGACAGCGAGTTGCCATCCACCATAGAGACGCTTGCGATCGGCTTCACCCATGTTTGGTGTGAAGGTACGATCAATTTGCCAGTTTTTACTAATTTCAGATTTGTCATTGTAGAATCCGACTGCTAACCCAGCCAAGTACGCTGCGCCTAATGCGGTGGTTTCTTGAACGACAGGTCGGTCGACTGGTACACCAAGAATATCTGCTTGGAATTGCATCAAGAAGTTATTCGCAACCGCACCACCATCCACACGTAGTCTTGCGAGTGGGTAACCAGAATCAGTATTCATGGTATTAAGTACATCGGCGGTTTGGTACGCAATCGATTCTAACGTTGCACGGGCAACTTCATTGCGTCCTGTTCCACGGGTAATGCCAAACAATGCGCCACGGACTTTGTCATCAAAGTACGGTGCACCAAGTCCGACAAAGGCAGGAACCAAATACACGCCTTCATTGGATTGTAACGAAGATGCCATGTGTTCTGTATCGCCAGCTTTTTCAATGATTTTTAGTCCATCACGAAGCCACTGAACCGCAGAACCAGTCACAAAGATGGATCCTTCTAACGCATATTCTACTTTTCCATCAAGACCCCAAGCAAGGGTAGTTAATAATCCGTTTTTCGATGGAATGCCTTTGGTTCCGGTATTCATTAACATGAAGCTACCAGTTCCATAGGTATTTTTTGCCATACCGACTTCGAAGCACGCTTGTCCGAATAACGCAGCTTGTTGGTCACCAGCAGCACCAGAGATTGGAATCTCACTACCAAAGAACACTTCTTTTGCGGTATGAGCATACACTTCTGAGGAAGGTCGTACTTCTGGTAATACAGCTTTTGGTACATCAAGAATGTCTAATAATTCATCATCCCAACGTAAGCTATAAATGTCATACATTAAGGTTCTTGACGCATTGGAGTAATCCGTAACGTGAGCTTTCCCACCGGATAATTTCCAAATCAACCATGTATCAATTGTTCCAAAGAGTAATTCGCCTTTTTTGGCGCGATCTCTTGAACCAGCGACATGGTCTAAAATCCATTTGACTTTTGTTCCTGAGAAATACGCATCTACGACCAATCCTGTGCGATCTCTAAACAATTGTTCTTTGCCTTTTGCTTTGATTTCATCACAAATTGGTACAGTTTGACGGCTTTGCCAGACAATCGCATTGTAAATTGGTACACCCGTCGCTTTGTCCCAAACCACCGTTGTTTCACGTTGGTTGGTAATCCCAATTGCAGCGACGTCACTTGCTGAAATGTTTGCGTCTTGAATGACTTTTTTAATGACACTTTGAATTGAGTCCCAGATTTCCGTTGCGTTGTGTTCTACCCATCCTGGTTTTGGGAAGATTTGTTCAAATTCTTGTTGCGCGACTTTGATGATACTACCTGCTTTGTCAAAAAGAATTGCTCGTGAACTGGTAGTACCTTGGTCCAATGCTAAAACATATTTCGCCATGAAATGCCTCCTTTATTATGGCTTGAGTCAAACTATACTCCTGGAAGGGATGAACGATAGACAAAAACAATTTTTACTCGGACAGTTAAAAATTGAATCATCAATTAGTCATCGAAGTGGTTTACATCAAACCCCTCGCAGGAATATGCTTTGGGTTCATTTTAGCCGAAAATGTAAGCGTTGTCAATGAAGGTTCAAGGGTTTTCCATGTTAAATTTTTGTTATCACTGTGCGCTTTTTTGAATTATCGCTTCATGGCAATCAAAAGAGCCCTTCGGGCCCTTTTTTCTTTGGATTATTCGTCAGAACGAAACGGAATGGCTTCTTTGATTTGACCGTGTTGATAGGCAGCAATCAACGCCTTTAAATCTTCAATGGTTTGTTCTAGTCGTTCGCCAATGTCCGTGTCATACACATACAACCGGCGATCTGATAACGATTCAAACCGTGTGACCGAAACGATGTCCAGTTCTTGTTCCACTAGTTTGATGTAACTATCGAAACGACTGTGAGACACCAAGTAGTACGCATACGAGTCGGCAATCAATGTATATCCGCCAATCGAGGTTTGTCCGCTATATTGTTTGCTCATTCCTCCATCGATCAAAAACACTCGTTGATTCGCAACCACTGCTTCGTCCCCTCTTGTTACGTCGACAGGCACATGTCCATTGACGATTTTCGCGGTTGCAGGGTCCATCGAGAATTCAATCAAGATGGCGTCAATGATTGCATTGTCTTGACGCAAGGTAAAGTACGGATTCATCACTTCTTTGTGGGTTTGTTTGTCAGAAATAAAATATCGTTCAAAGGTTTTCATTGCATGTTTGGCAAACAATGGAGATGCTTTTCCTTGCCATAAGAAATTAAAGTAATCTCGTTCTAAAACGTCGTGTTGATGTCGTTTTTGATACGCGATTCGAATCTTTTGTTCCAAGATATCCATCAATGCCTTGCCGTGATACAACGTCCCATCAACTTCTTGGGTCATCCACGAGCCATCTTCATTGAGGGGAATCGCAGCATGAAACAACAACGATTCATTGAATGTCAGTGCCATACTGCCTTTGTCAAACATCCAGCGGATATGGTCTTGAAGCAAATCATTGTTCAAAAAGGATTGCGTCAAATGATTGATTACTTGTTGTTCTTCTTCGGTTAATGCATACGGATCACTCGGATCGACCGTGACAAACTTCCCATCGTTCAAGTCGTACGTCTCACCATCGATAAGAATCGATGCCTTATCATAATTGACCTTGTCCAAGAGTAAACGGTGCTCCAAGCCAAACGAAGGATTACGATGAATCAAAGCACCTTCGAGCTTGAATTGAATGATCGAGATGGCCTTATGAATCTTTGCGACCAGTTCGGCTTCGGCATATACTTTTGCTTGGTCACCTTTGGTCGGAATAAACAGTTCACACGGGTCGGTTTCATATACGCGCAGCGCAAACATTGCTAAGAGTCTTAAGTTGATGCCATACCCATCTTCCAAGCAATCCAAGTTGTTGTATTTGGCCGCAATGCGAATGACATTCGCAATGCTAACTGGACAGCCACTGGCCGCACCCATCCAAATGATGTCGTGATTGCCCCACTGCACATCAACATTTTTTAATCGCATCAGTTTGTTCATTACCAAATGCGGATACGGACCACGATCAAAAATGTCCCCGACAATATGCAAATGATCAATCGCTAGTGTGCGAATCAAGCGGCTCCATTCCATCAATAAGGGAACTTGACGCTCAGTGTCACATACTGCATCTAAGATGGCTTCATAATAGCGTTCTTTGTCTTCTTCAAACTGAGATTCATACAATAACTCTTGCATCACATACGCAAACGAAGAGGGCAAATACTTACGGACTTTACTTTTTGTATACTTGCTTGCGAAGACTTTGGCCAAATGCACCATGTCGAGTAACAGTTGACGTTGCAATTGTAAAAATTCATCAGCATTCATCAATCGTTCGTATTTGGCAAGCATGTCTGTGGGGTAGTAAATAAAGAACGCAAGGCGTTGTTGCTCTTCAAGCGTAGCGTCAACAAACAATTGTTTGATTTTTTCTTGAATGATGCCAGAGGCATTTTTCAAGTAATGATTAAAGGCATCGTATTCGCCGTGAATGTCCGAAATAAAATACTCGGTTCCTTTGGGCAACTGTAAAATTGCTGATAAGTTAATCAGCTCAGTACTTGCAGCAGCAATGTCAGGATATTGTTCTTTGAGTAGTTCTAAATATTTGAGGTCCATAGCGGCTCCTTGACTTATTATAACCACAAAAAAAGAACAATCAGCGTTGTTCTTTCGTTTCTGATGCAGAAATCAAATCAAGACGTTTGTTATGACGTTCGCCTTCGTATGAGGCCAAGCGCCACGCATCCACCAAAGTAACTGCTGTATCATAATCGACCACGCGAGCGCCAAAACATAGGACGTTCGCATTATTGTGTTCTTTGGAAAATTGCGCACTGTAAGGTTCACTAACAACAGCAGCACGAATCCCGCGGTATTTATTGGCTGCAATGCTCATACCAATCCCCGTCCCACAAATTAAAATGCCATTTGGGACTTCTTTGGATTGAATCAACTTTGCAACTTGTTGTGCTTGCAGTGGATAGTCTGTACGCTCTGGGGAAGTGGTTCCAACGTCAATGACGTCATATCCCAAGTTTGTTAAGTAGGCCGTAATTTGTTGTTTGAGTTCATACCCGATATGATCGGCACCAATTGTTATTTTCATCGTCTTCACCTTATTCTATTTTAACACAGGCAATAATAAGCGTAAGCTATTCAAAATCACGAGAATGGTTGAGGTTTCATGGGCCACTACGCCTGCGGGCAGTTCAATCAACCCAAAGACATTAGAGACCATCAACAAGGCGATGACACTGGTACTAAAGACTACGTTTTGTAACGTAACGCGTCGTGTTCGTTTGCTCAAGCGAAACAAATTTAAAATATTATCAAGCTTGTTGTTCATCAGGACGATGTCAGAGGTTTCAAGCGAAACATCGGTCGCTGAGCCCATCGCGATTGAAACGTTTGCAGTCGCCAACGCCGGTGCATCGTTGATGCCGTCGCCAACCATCATTACCGACCCATATTTAGCTTGATATTCTTGAATGAACGTGACCTTATCTTGCGGGAATAACCCGGCTTGGACTTCTTGAATGTGAGCTGCAGTGGCAATGGCTTTTGCGGTTTGCGCATTGTCTCCTGTCAACATGATGGTTCGAATGCCTTGCGCATGAAGTGCATCCATTGTTTGTGCGACATCATCACGGACTTGATCTTGAAGCGACAAATAGCCAATGCATTCACGTTGTTTGTATACCGTAACCACCGTATACCCTAGCGCTTCTTGGGCTTGAATGGTTTGTTGAAGTTCGCTCGACATGGCGTAATCAAAGCGACCAATGTGATATTCATGATCCTGATAAACCCCACTCATTCCTTGCCCTGACAATTCACTGGCTTCCATCGCCACTGGTGTGACATCAGACAAATAAGCAACAATCGCTTTGGCAAGGGGATGATTGGAACGAGCTTCCATTGACGCAATGACAATCAAGTCGTCGTCGGTAAACGAACTCATTTCGATGAGTTTGGGTGTTCCATCCGTAATCGTTCCGGTTTTATCAAACACCACTGCTTGAATCTTTAACAAATTTTCAAGTGGTTGGCCACCTTTGATCAAAATGCGTTGTTTGGCCGCATTGGATAATGACGCGAGCATCGCTGGCGTAATGGAGGCAACCAGTGCGCAAGGAGACCCAACGACCAAGACGATGATTCCACGATGCAAAGAGCTTCGCTTTGCGTTAACCACCCAAAGGTGGAGGAACAACCATAAACAATGCGACCAAAACAATGACCACATAGACATAAACCTTTTCGATTTTTACCAATCAAGGTTTGTGGGTGGTTTGACTTGCTTGCGCTTGTTCAACAAAATCAATGATTTTTGGACGACCGATTGTTTGGGATCGACCATTCCACAATGATGGCAGATTCTAAATTGATTGACCCAGCCACGGTGTGATCAACGGATTTACTCACAGGTACAAATTCTCCCGTGATTGTGTTCATATTGTTTGTTAATCACACTGTGGATTCAATGTCAATGATAACATTAGTGTTCAGTCTGACTAACAGTAAGCCTTAACTGTTTTTTCACCATATCGATATTTGAGCCGCCACGTAGGGCAACACAACAATCCAGTGGGTTTCTTTTATCTTGATGTGACATACATTAATACTCCAGGGAAAAATTAATATTAAATCACCCTCTTGGAAATTCACCCACCAAAAATGCTCCTACTGCGCTAAAATCGTAGATTTCTACATTGAGTGCCTTGTTTTCAATCGTTGCCAGTACGCCTTCTTGGCTTTAAAAAAACCACCGATTAAAACGACGCGCCAAACAAACTACGTGACATATATCTCATCCAATTTGTTCGATGCGTTGGAATAAAAAGCGGTTGCAATAAAATCATTGACCATAATAACGAATAGACTTTCAAGTCCTTGATTGCTGTTTTGACATCCGGTTCCTGTTTCATTTGGACAATTCTACTCCATTCAGCGATGGAGAACATCTTATTTAAATTCTTTTCGAGGAGGCATTATGATCATTCAGTCGTTTCAACTGTATAACGGTGTCAAAATTCAAAAGTAAGTTTGGTACATATGCAAATTCCAAATGGGTCTCTTGCTTACGACTCAGTGACGATGGCACTCAAAGCCGGATATCGTCACATCGACAGTGCGGCCAATTACAAAAACGAACCATCGGTCGGTCAAGCCATCAAGGATTTTGGCTTACCTCGTGACGAGGTCTTTGTACCACCAAACTCGAATCGTTCATTAGGAAATCATACGATGAAACCTTAGGGGGCCTTTGAACAAAGTAGCCAAGCGTTAGGTGTCGATTACATTGATTTGTATTTGATTCATGCGCCGTAATACATAGGTGAAATCGGTAGAAATTGTTCGGCAGGAAATGTCAGAAGCGTTCAAAGCGATGGAGCACTTATACAACGAAGGAAAAATCAAAGCGATTGGGTCTCTAACTTTAGTGTGGCGGATTAGAAAACATTCTTGCACATTGTACGATGGTCCCCATGGTCAACCAAATCCAGTTTCTTTGTTGGTCAGCAAGACGATGGTTGCGTTTTGCAAGGCTCACAATATCTTGGTGAGGCTATTCACCATAGCGTTGGCCGGCTGTTAACCAATGAAACATTGATTGACATGGCGAAGAGTTATGACGTCGTCCAGCGCAAAAGTCGCGATTCGTTATTGCCTGAAAAAACACGCTTCCTTACCAAAATCGGTCAACTGGCGCGCATCATTGAAAATACAAAATTGGATTTTAACTTGTCCAACGACGATTTGGCAATTTTAGACTTTTTATCAAAGGCGATCCACGTAGGTGGAGTTAAAACCCTTTGGTTGTCCGCGCCAAGGCGGTTCCGGTGTTATTGTGTATTCATCAATGCTGGACCTTTTAATTGACACGCAAGCGTGGTAAGCCCACGCATACGTCACCACCAGCAAGCCAATCAGCCAAAATCAAGCAACAAGTGTGGTGCGATGTCAGCACGACATCCGGCATTCTTAAGAAATAAACGCATTTAATTGTAAGACAAAGCGAACGACAAAAAACACAGCCCAAATCCACGTCGTTTCGGTATAAGCTGGTTTGATGTCATTACGCCAAAACCACGACAACGTCCAACCTCTTGTTAAATGTGAGACATAGGCAGTAAACGGTTTTCCAATCACGTTACTAATCAAACTTGCAAGAAACAAGGTAAGGGAAGAAATCATTGCTGGAATAAAAAAGTCAGCGGCACCACCCAATAGTGCGAGCCCTCCCGCAAACAAAATCCCAACGAGTCCCGCGACCGAATACCAAATGGATTGGTTGTTTCGTAAGCGGACAACAAAAAAGACCAAACTGACTCCGACTGCGAAAGTAATCGCAACGAGTTCGTCGACGAAGCCGTTGGCGATCACAAAGACAAGTGGAGGAAAAATCGCATCGATCGTTTTGCCGGTTAAGACAAGACGCAGTTCAGAATAAATCTCAGTCAATAGTTTCATATTCCTATTATGCAATAAAAAAGCGAATGAATCTCTCATTCGCTTCTTTTTTTATGTTATTGACACTCTTTGTATTTGACGACTTGATTGTCGATGCCACAATCTACAGTAAACCAGCCATCCTCATCGCGCCAGGCTTTGACATTATGGCCAACACTCATGAAATCAATCGCTTGTTCTATTTCATTCATGTTCATGATGGTTTCAACAATGACATGTCCGTTCTCGAGAACGCGATACGTCATTCGTTGCTGTTCGCTGTAGCTTTCCCATGCATTGCTACGACCTTTTGGCATACCCGCTTCTCCTTTCGAACAATACTACGTGTTACCTACTTCCATTGTATAAGAAGTAAGCGCTTTCGTAAAGGTGTCATAAGAAAATTCCAAAGTAAATTTGACGTTATGTTTATGTTAGAACTGCAAATTCCACTCAAGGAGTTGATAACATATTGTGGAGGCATATCATGTCAATTAAACGAGTCTTGTTTGTCTGTATTCACAACTCAGCCCGTTCGCAAATGGCCATGACGTATTTGAATCACTATGGGAGTGAACTTGGGTTTGAGGCTGAAAGTGCTGGACTTGAACCAGGTTCATTGAATCCACTCGCCGTGGAAGCCATGCGTTTGGATGGATTGGACATGTCAAACAATCCAACCAACAGCGTCTTTGACTTCTACAAAGAAGGTCGAAAGTACCGCTATGTCATTACCGTTTGTGACCCCGAAGCCGCAGAAAAGTGTCCCGTCTTTGCGGGAGTGGCGAAACGAATTCATATGGGATTCAAAGATCCTTCTTCGTTTACTGGAACCCAAGAAGAAAAAATTGCAAAAACGATTGAAGTACGAGAAGAAATCAAACAAGCCGTCCTATCATTCATCGAACAATACCAAGACAGATAAACAGCCCATATGGATGGGCTGTTTTTTTATTGTTTGGCAACCACAATCAAGCGGTCTTTGTCTTTGAGCGACAAGCGTTCGAACTTCGAGGGGTTTAACACCACGTCTTCGCCAAAGCGTTTGTAGCCAACAACTAGATGATCACGTAGTTGACCGGCTTGAATCATTGCATAAAATGGTAGTTCTTTGTTGGTTGGAATATATGCGTTTGCTCGTTTCAAATAAAACTCATTGCCTTCTTCGTACACGAGTTCATGGATCACAGAGTTGAGGTATCGGTTTTTCGCAATTTGCGTCATGATTTTTGACACGAGCAAATTACTGATTAAAAAGTCATCAACACGAATGTATTCCAGTGCTTCAGCATTGACTGTTTCTTCGATTTCTAAGACGATGCTAGGATCGGTTTTTTGTTTTTTACGCAGCGTATCGATGTGCAGTAAGGTAAGTAATGTTTCGGCATCGGCACTTTCTTCGGTCACGTCTTTGTTCGCAAAGATTGCGATGGTGTCATACTGAGTCAAATCCAGTTCACCTAGTACGTTGTATTGGTACGTTGCGCCAATCGTCACTTCAAACGAAGCAAATTTGCTTTCGGGATATTTTTGTAGAAGTTTTGCTTTGTTGTCTTCGTTTGGCACAATCATTGTGAGCGTCGAATTGTCTCCGACATACAACTCCATGTCCCGAAGAACATACGCTGTATTGCGGTTGTATCCAATCGTTAAAATACGACGACCTGATTTGACATATTTATCAGATTTAAAAAATTCCGAGTAATTGTCTTGCGGTTCTGCACTTAGTGCATATCCATCGTCATCAGAGGCGATTAAAATTGCTTGATCGCCTTCTTGGTATTGCATCTTGTTGTCGGGGTTGAGGATACTTTTTCCCTTGCGGAAGATGCCAATGACCGAGCCACCTTCTAAGGTATGGACCAGTTCATCAAACGATTTACCGATGAACTCATCGCGGTGGTCAAAGTAAATTTCTTCCCCCACAAAACTAAAGATGTTTTTATAAATACTAGAGAGTCCTGGATGCAAACAAGAACGGGCAAATACTTTGGATTTCAACTGGGCCAAATAGACCACTTCAATTTTCTTTTCACTGATTTCATTGACGACTTGAACGTTATTGTATTCTTTGATCATACAGACTGCATGACCCTTGTGGCCTTTGGCGTAAAAGGCTGATTGCTTTAACGCTAAGACAGTTTTTATGGTCACAATGTCATTGTCTGAAGCGATAATGACACTGCTTGCAGAACCAATCGACACCATCGCCAAGTCTTCTTTGCGAGTTGCCGACCCACGACGCACAATCAACTTCGTATGTTTGGATTTAGCGCTGACAGCATACACATCACGTAAAATATCTGTCGGGTCTTCTTCGGCCAAAATGACAACGACTTCGCCTTTTTTGTTCGCGTTGGCTTCCATCAACTCTTGAACGATGATTGGCACCATTTCATTGTAGTTTAAGATGACGGTGTGACCATCTTCGACAATTTGACTACGACCAGAGCGCAGTGCATCCAATTTATCAAAGAAGGCACTAGAGACAAAGGAAATGATTAACGAGTACACCAAGATGCCCCAGAACGTCGCCAAGGTCATAATGACCAAAAACGCGGTCGGTTCTGCCCCTTCGTTACCAAACAAATACCCTGGGTCAATAATATGATTTAACGTATACCATAACGTCACAAGATAGGAATAACCATCATAAATCAATGCCGCAATCGACCCCATAATCAACACAAAGGTCAATGTCGCAATGACCAAGACGGCCATCAAGGCGCCCGTTCCTCGGGTCACTAAGTTATCAAACAAATACTTCAAGCGTTTCATTGGTTCACCTATTCGAATATATCGATTTATCATATCACTATTCATATATCGAGCGATATAGTTTCCAACAACCAGGTTCGATTGGCTATACTATGAGTGGTTAGACCGGGATGTGGCGCAGCTTGGTAGCGCACTTGCATGGGGTGCAAGGGGTCGCAAGTTCAAATCTTGTCATCCCGACCAAAGAAGTCCATTACTTGGACTTTTTTGTTGGGAGAATGGTTGTAGTATGGTACTATTTTTTTGCACGTGGAGGGATACTCAAGTGGCTGAAGAGGCTCGCTTGGAAAGCGGGTAGATCGGGAAACCGGTGCGAGGGTTCGAATCCCTTTCCCTCCGCCATTGATGGTGCATCCAGTGAGCTTCGTTTGAGGCTCTTTTTTTTATAAAAAAAAGGAGCAAATATGCTCCTTAGACGTGATAAATTTCACCAAATTTGGCTTCCAAATAGTCGCAATAATACTCAGGATTGAGTTCTTCTCCTGTCACTTGCTTGAGTAGAGTGAACGGTGGATACAGTTTCCCATGAACATAAATGTGTTTGCTAAACCATTCTTTTAACGGTGACAAATCTCCACTACCAATGACGGCTTGAACATCCATCGATTGATTCATCGTGTTCACGAGTTGCATGCCCAGTCGCATTGCCTAAGGCATAGGATGGAAAGTACTGACGCGCCTCCTGACCAGTGCACGTCTTGCAGACACCCCAGGTATCTGTCGGTGGGAGTAATGCCTAAATAGCTCTTCCTTACAAGGCATTCCATGCCTTTGGCAAATCGTTGACGGCTAACGATCACTAATCAACGTATTTTTCTAGTTCATAACGAATCACTTAATATGCAGACTATAAGTGAGTTCATGCTTTCGGTGCGTATGAAACTTAGTTTGGCTTGATTGATCGCACGGTAATACTCTTCAGCGCTGACGTTCCCTAATTAGCGGGAAAACGGGATTGCATTTCTGGGCAATCGTTTGGATGGTGTAGGAACGACGACAATGTTTCGCCAGAAAACCTCGATTGGGATTCATGAATGCTCATTCTTACCATTCCAAGTTGAGTGTTTTTAAGCGCGCTTCTCCGATGTTTTGTTCATAAATACCGTGATGCCTGCTTCATGAGCGGTCAGGTACACTAGGTCGATATTCTCTTCGTACGTGAGTAGTGACGCGAACGTCATACGGACTCATTGAGGACGTAAAGGGGTGGTACTCTCAGCCAGAGCACTTATAGCCTAACTCATGCCCAAAATCGGTACAATAAATAGTTGGCAAAATCAATTTGTTCGTTTCTTGGATAATGCATATACAAGAAGGAATCGTTAATAGATACGCTACTTGCTTGAATCTTTTTAATAACGGAACAATGCGCTCACGAAAGTTGAAAAAAAACTTGTCGAGCATCTCCATCGTCGCCTTCTTCGTATTCATCCAGCAAGACATTGTATGAAGTGGACCTTCACTAGTTTGATACCCAGCAAACTTGCGCACATACCCCAAAATCTCTTCATAAGAATGGAGCATATACCGAAAAGTCATTACCAACTTGGCTTCTTCCCATGCAACTTGGGCTTTGGAAAGCAACATGGCATACCTTGATACTCTTGCGGGTCAATCTTTTCTAAAGACATCAGGTTCTTTGTGAACCAAAGCCAGTCTGCATTTGCATGACAGGGTCAAGTTGGTCGACATTTGCTTCCAAGTCTTTGACAAGTTGGGCAGTATTCTGGACTCATATTGTGTTCAAAACTTTTTAACGCAAAGCTGATAGTTTTTGGAGCGCGTGTTGACGGCGTCTTTGTTTGGAGCCACCGTTTGACTATCAAGAGCACGACACTTTGCATGTACGAATAATTCGATGCGATTTCATAATGTTGATTGAATGCTTCATTGATCATTAATGATGGGATTGATTCCATGCTTTCACCTCGTTAAAAATCGTAGTATACTTGCATTTCATCGATCCGCTGGTCCCTTGATATACTATAGCCAATGAAGCTGCCAATCGCCCAGAAGTATCACATCGAACTGATGTCAGTAAATCTCGCTTTATCGGAATCGCATCACCGATTGCTTCAAAACAAGACCTGCAAGCAAAAATTACTAAGGACACGACTGGACCATCCCAAGGCAAACCATGTCATTCATGCGGCGATTTGGGATGCTACGATGAGTTTGGATGATGATGGCGAACCGGCAAAAACTGCCAAGCCCGATGTTTGATGTGCTCAATCATCATCAATTAACCAATGTAGTTTATGCTTGCCATTCGTTATTTTGGTGGCATCAAATTAGGCGCAAAGGTGGATTGGTTCGTGCCCACACAAAAACTGCGGCTGAGTACGTAGAAAGTTGCGACGATTCCCATGCTCAGTGTCCCACCGTGTTATCAATGTAAACTATGAAATGTTTAATAAACCGCCACTGATGATTTGAACAGAGCGGCCATCATCTGGGTATATGGCGGACAGAAAGTTGTTTGGCGTCAAGGAGATGGAAGCGAGGGCTGGCGGCTACAGTCACTGCAGTCCATGTATGAACAGGTGACGATAGAGCAGAGACATTTACCTTTGTCACGGATCATGTGTAAGAAGCCTGGCTTGTAGGATGAATTTGCAAAGTTGAAAAGATTGACTAAGATTAAGCGAGAACTCCATGAAACGCTTAAAAATCAAAACATGCTTGACAATGCACTTTTTTGGTGTAGTCTTGTTTTTATTATGGATTTCACTCGCGAATTCCCTTCGGCGGATGGAAGTCATCATTGGACTCATGCAACCATTTTGGTGGTGGTCTTAACGCATCATTTGTTTTTGATGAATCCGAGGTGCCACACCGCAGCCTGAAACAAGTGATGTTGTGGATTCGCTTGCTGATTCATTTACTAAAAGAAATTGTGATTGCGAATTTATCGATTGCGAATTTGGTGTTGCGTCCGACACTGCGGTTGCAACCACAAATCTTTCGCATCAAAACCTCCCTTCAATCCGATGTCTTAAAGACATTGTATTGCAATTCCATTACCTTAACGCCAGGAACCTTAACGATCGACATTCAAGGCGATGACATCTTGGTTCATGGCTTGACCGATGCAACACGCAAAGACCTCGAAGGTGGCGCCTTAGAAGTGCCATTTTTGGCATTGGAGAAACGCTAATGACGTTCTTCTTTCAAGCCGTGCTGATTGCACTAATCTTATTGTCCTTGCTCGTCTTTATACGGGTCATTATTGGTCCAGCGATTACAGACCGAATCATTTCAGTGAACATCTTAGGGACGAAAGTCTCGATGATTATCGTGTTGCTCTCGTTCATTACCGGCCAAGGCAATTACGTGAGTGTTGCATTAATCTTTGCGATGATTGCGTTTGTCGCAACCCTTGGCATTAGTAAATACATCGATCATGGGAACTTGACCTAATATGTTAAACCTCATCGCCGGAGCGTTTATACTCGCTGGATTGTTCTTCTTTTTTGTTGGGGTTGTGGGATTGCTTCGCTTTCCTGATCCCTTATCTCGTATGCACGCCTCCACCAAAACCGATACCTTAGGGGTCGGGTTAATGACGGTTGGCTTTATCTTACTTAAAGGCGCAACGTTTGAATCAATCACGTTATTGTTTCTCGTTGCGTTTATGTGGTTAACCAATCCGACTGCTTCGCACTACTTGGCCAAAACACTGGTCGCAAACAGAGAGAAAGTGAACGATGGAAACGATTCTTAGTGTCGTTATCTTAATCTTATTGATCATCGCAGGTATTGCGATTGATCGAACGAATGATCTGCTGGTGGCGATCATCGTTTTCTCTAGCTTTTCCTTCTTGATGACGATTTTGTGGCTGGTGTTAAAAGCGCCTGATGTTGCTTTGACGGAAGCAGCGATCGGGAGTGGCATTACGACCTTGTTGTTTTTAGCGGTCTTGAGTAAAACGGAGCGTAAAAGCTTATGAAAAAACAACTAACCATTCTCTTGTTTGTTGGCTTATGGCTTGTGTTAATGGGCTTAGCGTTAAGCTTGCCTAATATTGCAGGAGCACAAGTGGGACCGGCTGATTATGTTATTGAAAATGCGTTAACTGACACTGGTGCATTTAACGTCATCGCCAGTGTAATCACCGATTACCGTGCGTTTGATACGTTGGGTGAAACCTTGATTTTGTTTGTCTCAATCGTTTGTGTCTTATCGATTTTACACCGTCCAAAGGAGGAATCCCGTGGATAGTCTAATCGTCAAAACGATTACCCGCTTACTGGTACCCTTCATCTTTTTGTATGGGATTTTTATCATCTCTCACGGCCATGTCACCCCTGGGGGTGGATTTTCAGGAGGCGCCTTTATCGGTGGTGGTTTGATTCTTTACACGATTGTCTTTGGCGCCAAACAAGCAGAAAAACTGTTTCCATCGAGCGTTGCAGAGTGGCTCGAAAGTGGAGGGATTTTATTTTATATCGCGGTTGGCCTCGTGGGCTTGATTACCGTGGATTCCTTTTTGACCAACATTGGCGCGGGCTTTGGCATTGGTACCCCAGGAACACTTTGGAGTGCCGGGATGATTCCGATCTTAATGATCACCATTGGAATCAAAGTGGCCTCAACCTTTATGACGTTATTTCGCGGCTTGCTTGAGGAACCACGATGATCGAACTTCTTTTACAACAAATTCATTTTATTGGGGCGCTCACCTTGTTTGTGCTTGGCTTATATATCTTGGTCGCAAACACCAACTTGATCAAAAAGGTCATGGGCGTCAACATTATGAATACGGCCGTATTCTACTTTTTTGTTGCGATTGGCAATACACCAAACGCCCAACCACCAATTTATCCCCAAACTGAAGCGTTTGCGAACCCGTTACCGGCGTCGTTTATTTTGACAGGGATTGTTGTCTCTGTCTCCATTACGGTATATGCACTAGCGTTAATCATGAACATTTATCGTACCTTTGGTACGTTTGATACGAAAGAAATTACCTTGATTCAAGACGGAAAGGAGCCACATAGTGATGACAAACATACTACTTAGTCATTTGTTGTTGCCACTAATCAGTGCAGCCATCTTTCCATTGATTCATGAACGACCGCGCTTGGTTGCGTGGCTCGCCACACTGATTACTTCAGCCACTGCCGTGCTTGCGGTCATCTTATTGGTTCATGTGAGTGCCAATGGTTCGTTTAGCATCGTCTTTTCTTCGACCACAGCAGCCATTGGGATCGAACTTGTGATTAGTTCGTTTAGTGCCTTGTTTGCCGTGCTCATAACGGTCATCACTTCGTTGATTTTATTGTTTAGTATTGAGAACATTCAGCGCGATGTTGAAGAAGACCGCATTGCTCGCTATTACACGATTGCCTTGGTGCTTGTCTTTGCGATGCTTGTCTTGATGTATACGAATGATTTGTTCAATGCGTATGTGTTTATGGCGATTGTTGCGATTACGGCGACGGCGTTAGTTAGTATCAAACAAAAGAAAGAAAACTTCATGGCCGGTTTTCGGTACTTGATCTTAAGTGAAATTGGTTCCTTGGTCTATTTGCTTGGAGTAGCGATTTTGTATTTGCTAACCGGTTCATTGAACATGGAACTGGTGCATGAATTATTACAACCCCTTGCACAGTCGCAAGAGATTGCTATCTATGCAGCAACCGCCTTTATTATGATTGGCTTAAGCATCAAAGCGGCGGTCTTTCCACTGCATATTTGGTTACCGGACGCTCATGCGAGTGCTCCAAGTTCATCCAGTGCGTTATTATCTGCAATTGTCATCAAAGCGTATTTGGTCATCATGATTAAATTCTTGTATGTGGTGTTAGGGCCAGAGCTAGTCACCCAATTGTCGCTTGGTCGATATTTACTGTTTATTGGCGTAGTGGCGATGATTATGGGGTCGTTCTTTGCCTTGGGTCAACGGGATGTAAAACGGATTTTAGCCTATTCAACCGTCGCTCAAGTTGGATATATTATCATTGGTTTAGGGTTAATGAATCCACTTGGATTATTTGCAGCGATGTTTCATATGACGTCACATGCGATCATGAAGTCCGCATTGTTTTTATCAAGTGGCGTTTTTATTCATTATAAAAAGCGTCGCCGGGTGCATCAATTTCAAGGGCTTGGCTATTTAGCTCCTTTGTCGATGGTGGTCTTTGGAATCGCAAGTTTAGGAATGATTGGCATCCCGCTTACTAGTGGCTTTGTTGGGAAGTTTCAATTGAGCTTGGGCTCCGTCGCAGCAGGGGAGAGCTGGATTGTTGTCTTTATCTTGATTTCAAGTTTCTTGAATGCGATGTATTTTTTACCCTTACTGCTTCGTGCATACATTGGCGAATCCAGTCACCATGAACATTTAAAATCGATCAAAATTGAAGCTGTTCCCAAAACCATGTTGGTTCCGGTCTCGATACTTGGTTTATCGGTTGTTGTACTTGGCGTCTTTCCCACACCATTCTTTGATTTGCTGGACTTGGCGGTGGCTGTTTTGATAGGAGGCGTATAATGGGTCCGATTCAACGCGCACATATTTATCAAACCTTCACGGCGCAATCTACATTGATGATTGCGGCGATGTTTGTCTTGCTTGGGTTCTTCTTGCGTGGTGTTGTGACGGATTTGTCCTGGTTGTATCAACTGGAGTTGTTTGGCAACACCGA
>JAGYLA010000012.1 GCA_018401215.1 Bacilli bacterium
TATGGTGTCTGGCGGTATGTCCCACCGATTCAATGTCATTGGTGCGAATGCATTTTTGTACGTTGACCAAACGCTTTGCTGGGGCTGGTTTGGACCCATCAAAAAATGGTTTCAGCGCGGCCACGCCAGAGTTGATCCAAAGCAATGTTGGGTCATCTTCTGGCACCAAAGAGGCACTAGGGATGATCGTATGTTGTTTTTGCGCAAAAAAGGACAACCACAACTCACGCAACTCTTGACTCGTTCGATATTTCATCCAACCTCCAAAAAAAAAGACATCTCTAAGGACGAGTGTCTCGCGGTACCACCTTAGTTCATTCTTGCGAATGCACTTTGATTCTTGGTAACCCTATGCGGGGACATGTTTGCATGTCTCATTGACAGGAGCAACCAAATGCATCATTCCTCTGTTTCACCAACCCAGAGGTCTCTAAGCAATGAGGCAAACGGATTCTGTCAATATCGATTTCTTTATTTTACCACTTATCGCTTCAACTATTCAATCTTTGTTGCAGCGTTGTTTTGCGGGGTTCGACTTGTGTGGTAATCGCATACTGAAATGCACGGGGGTCACCAACAAAAATCAACTGTTTTTTCGCTCTGGTTGCGGCGGTATATAACAGTTTTCGTTGTAACATCGTTTTGTAACTCATACTAAGTGAAATGATCACGACATCGTACTCATTGCCTTGGGACTTATGAATGCTCATACAATAGGCATGTTTTAACTGCATCAAATCACTTCGGTGATACGTTACAATTACGCCTTCAAAGTCAACTTTGACGTCTTTGCCGGCTTCGATAATTCGTCCCACTTCACCGTTCATCACACCGTCAATCGGCTGATTGACGAGTTGTAAGACCTTATCGCCCTCACGAAATTGTTGACCCATAAACGTAACAGATGCACCAACGGGGTTTAAAACTTGCTGCAAATCAACATTGAGTGCATCAATGCCCACCGCGCCTTTGTACATTGGAGCAAGCAATTGAATGTCATCCATACGGGTTCCTTGGGCAGTGAGTTCTTTGGTGACTCGTTGAATTTCTTCACTAATTGAATGCGTGTCACAGGCAATCATCTGCACATCCCCAACAAACAAGTTTGGGTCATATTCACCTTGGTTCATCGCGTAAGCAACATCAAACAAGAAACTGTTATCGTGGCGATAAATCTTTTCTAGAAAGACTTTTTTAGCCACATCGGTTTGTAAAATATCATACAAGACTTGGCCTGGTGCAACACTTTCCAACTGATTGACGTCCCCAATCAAAACCACTTGACACTCATCCGGCAAGGCTTGCAGTAACCGAGACAGTAATAACGTATCCACCATGCTTGCTTCATCCACCAAGACAAACTTCACTTGACGTTTGTTGTTTGCCCCAAATTCATAATGACCACTGAAGTCATAGCCCAAAAACGAATGAATGGTTCTCGCTTCAATGTTGGTGCTTTCAGTAATTCGTTTGGCCGCTCGGCCAGTCGGCGCAAGCAAGGCGACATCATTCAAATGACGATGGAGTTTTTGATACAAAAACAACATCCCTCGAATGATGGTTGTTTTTCCAGTTCCTGGTCCACCGGTAATGACACTCACCGGATATTGCAGTGCGGTAGTGATTGCAGTTTGTTGGTCACTAGAGTACGCAATGCCTAATTGATCTTCACTTTCACTAATCACCGAAGACAAATCTTGTTCATACGAACCGCTAAAAGCTCGCAAACGAGTTGCGATAGCCACTTCCGCATCATACAGTTCTTTTGCATACACACGCGGTTCTTCCACATGCAAGAGTGGATGCTTTAACGCTTCTTGCAACCATGATTCTTTAACGGTTGCAGACTCTTTGGCAAAGCGACGCTGCACATCCGTGGTAATCTCTTCCACTAGCGCATACGTATCACCATTTAAAAACCGTTGTTGGATGATGTCATACACCAATGCTTGTAACCGGTTGGGGTCGTCTTTGGCAATCCCAAGACGCATCGCAACCGCATCGATATTATCAAAGCCGAGTCGTTCAACTTGCAGCAATAAGGCGTACGGATTGGCTTCGATCGAAGGGATTGTTTGTGCGCCGTACAATTGATAAATCTCTAACGCTTTGGCGGGTGTGAAGTTCCACTCATACAGTTTGATTAAGATTTGCTGCATCCCACGATGTTCAAACAATGCAGCATGAATTTCCTTGGTTTTTCGCTCATTAAGGCCAATTGCAGTTAACTTACTAGGGTCAGCTAAAATCAAATTGATTGCATCCAGTCCATACGTGTCTACAATCGTTGTTGCTAATTTTGGACCAACGCCATAAAACAAATCACTCGATAAATAAGTAATCAACCCATCGCGTGAATCATCTTGAATGAGTGACGCTTTGCTTGCTTTGAATTGTTTGCCATATTGTGGGTGGTCGACCCATTCGCCTTCAAATTCATATTCTTCATTGACTTGAATGCCCGGCACGGTTGCAGTCAATGTAAAAAGAGAAAGGAAACCCGCTGGTCTCTTTTGGGTCGCTTGGTCGGATTTTAGAAATGGTGTACCCATTGGTTTCGTTGTAGTACACAATCACTCGAACAAATCCTTTTGAGCGTGTTGGTTTGTTGCGTTCACGAGTCGACGTCATCACATCACCTTGGCGAGATCCAGCTAGTACGTCTTCAATCGGTGTTTACTTGTCCAAAGACCAGCCATGCACACACCGTCTAGATGTGGTAGCTTGAACATGACACAAAAGAATTGGCTGCCGCCCGTGTCTTTTCCAGCATGCGCCATGGACAATGACCCTGGTAAATGTTGGTGTGGATTGTTGGTTGTTTTTCACAAGGAATCGTATAACCAGGTCCACCTGTGCCGGTGCCTTGTGGGCAGCCGCGCCAGCGGGCAACAAATCCTTCGACACTCGGTGAAAGGTTAAACCATCATAAAATCCTTTGGCTGCTAAGGTTAAGAAATTTTCAACGGTTTTTGGTGCAACATCGTCATACAATTCAATTTGTAACGCGACGCCTGACGCTAAGATAATTTCTGCTTGTTTCATCCGTATTGCGCCTCTTGCGCTTTTTCATTCATAAATACCTCGTCAATGAACCCGCCACCCAAAGCACACATCACCTTGATAAAAAATACGGCAGCTTGACCGGGAGTCACTGCCCGAACCTCACGATGCATTGTGACTTCAACTTCCCCAGTAGATTGGACATCTATCGTGCATTCGTCTTGTTGGCGATAGCGAAAATTTTGCAGTGACTTGGGTCGGAATGTGATCAACGCAAACCAGTACAGTTAGAAACAGTCGCTCGGTTTTGCTAACAGCAATGGATGGTCTTCGCCTTGCGCAACAATCAACGTATTCGTTTGTGTGTTTTTGCCGACAACAAACGGTTCGACACCATATTGTTTG
The DNA here is from genome assembly GCA_018401215.1 of Bacilli bacterium. GTDB lineage: Bacteria > Bacillota_I > Bacilli_A > MAG-NZ > MAG-NZ > M30B81. The sequence goes on from JAGYLA010000012.1 coordinate 3,409, forward strand.
GTGCCTCAATATTTATTCATACCACGGCGCTGACCTATGGTGAATGCCATCGAAACCATTGTGTTCACCAACAATCACGCCGTATTCATTGACGATAAACCCTGGATTGGGTTTGAAATAATTACCTAAAAATTCTTTGTAATGACGTTCACCAATAAAACAAATCCCAGTCGAGTCTTTTTTGTCTGCGGTGACAAAGCCTTGTTGCGCAGCGATCCGCTTTCGCACTTCACTTCACTTTTTTGCATGCCGCCAATCGGAAACAAAGTAAACGCTAATTGATCCGCTGGCATTTGTGATAAAAGTAGGTTTGGTCTTTGCGTTCATCAAGCCGCGCAACAATAAGGTTGCCGTCTCGTTCAACGACTTGAGCATAATGGCCCATCTGCGATTTTCGGCACCCTAGTTCTTTTTTTGGCGATAAAAGCATCAAATTTAATGTATTTGTTGCATAAAATATCGGGGTTTGGCGTTCTGCCAGCAGCATGTTCAGACAGAAATGTTTGAAACACGTCACTCCAGTATTCTTCAATGAAATCGACACGGTGCAATACAATACCCAATTTGTCCGCAACGGCTTGGGCATCCAAAAAGTCTTCTTCTTGTGCACAAACTGGGCTTGCTAAATCAGGATTTCCTAACAGGTCATGATTGGCCACAGAATCCCAGTTGCGCATAAACAATCCCTCGACGTCGTGACCAAGTTGCTGTAACAAGTACGCGGCCACACTAGAGTCTACGCCCCCACTTAAGCCGACAATGATTTTCATAGCAAATCACTCGGCATGCGCCAATCCGCTTTTGGCGATAAGGCACTAAACAAGATTTTTACTGCATCAGGCATGGAATTTCGTTTGAATTGTCCGAGTTCAAAGCGGCGGAAAAACATTGTAATTTGTTCACTGTATTCAGGGAACAATTGATTGAGACGGGTTGCGTTATCGCCAAATTTTAAGTAACGGTACAGCAACAAATCATTGACTTCAAAATTACCAACCGTGTCTTCACTACTTTGGTTGTCTAAGAGTTCTGGAGAAATTGGGGTTGCAGTGATTTGACGTAACACTTCACCAAGCGCCGCATCTTGGTCGGCTTGGGTGTTCAACAAAAAGCGTACCAAGGTTTTTGGAATGCCTGCGTTGACACCGTAATGTGCAATTTGATCACCGGCAAACGTGGACCATCCTAAAGCAATTTCTGTCATATCAGAGGTGCCAAGGACAATGCCCCCCACTTGATTGGCTTTGTTCATTAAGAAGTTCGTTCGAGCCCGAGCTTGAACGTTTTCATACGTCACGTCCGTTTTGGAATGGTCCAATAGTGACAAGTCTAAATCGACGCGGGCTTGCAAATCTACCTCAGTAAACGATACTTTCAGCAAGTGTGCTAAACGCATGGAGCTATCTTTGGTTGTTGCACTAGAATGTTTCGTCGGTAACCAAAAGGCATGAATGTGTTTGCGGTCAATCTTTGCATGATCAAAGGCATCCACCGCAACCAGTAACGCAAGTGAGGAGTCCAATCCACCCGAAAGACCCAACACGACACTTGGGTTTGGTAACACTTTTAGTCGACGTTGCAGTGACAATCGTTGCAAGGTTCGCACTTGGTCAACAAACGACGCAACATTGGTGGTTGGAATGAATGGTGTGCGTGACAAGGGGGCTAATAACTCCATCGCTTGATTGACTTGTTGAAATGGCACACGAACTTGCGTCAATGCGGTGCGTTTGCGAGCTTGACGAAACCATCCATTGGAACGACGCACATATTGTAAATAAGAAATATCAATGTCAGCTTCGACGGTTTTGGTGGCAAATCCGAGTGTCGCATCTTCCGCGATCACTTCACCCATTTGTGAGACAAAGGTATCACCGGAAAACAACACAGTGGAGGAGGATTCATTGGCATTGCTTGAAACATATAAATACGCGCCTTTATGACGATAACTGATCGCGTTCGCTAAAATGCGGCGCATCAACCCTTTATCAACAACTTCTGGTGAGGAAGAAATATTAATCACCACTTCAGCACCGGCTAGATACAAGTTACTCGATGGATTCACTGGCCCCCACATGTCAGCACATACTTCAACACCAAACGAGTAGTCGTCGGTGTCAAAGACCATCGTGCCAAAGTTGACCGTTTGATGACAAAACTCCATCGTGGTTTGAACCCCTTCGCCATCAACAAACCAGCGAGTTTCATAAAACTCGCCCGTATGCGGCAAATACATTTTGGGCACAATGCCGAGAATTTGTTTGCCCTGAATCACAATAGCGCAGTTATATATGACGTTTTCCCATGTGATTGGAGCACCTAAAATCACAACCCCTGGAAACGGATTGTGCTCAATAAAAGTCGCAATCGCATCGTCTGAAGCCGTCAATAAATCTTGATGATAAAACAAATCTTCCATTGAATAGCCGGTGGTTGACAATTCCGGAAACACCAAAAAATCACCCTTGGATTGCTTGGCGATTTGAAGCATGGTTTTGATGTTTTCTTGTGGCTGACCCAAGACAAATTCATTACTGACAAGGACAGCGCGGACAAATCCGTTATTCATTGGTTTCCTCGTAAAGATGATGTGTTTCAATATAGGTAGCGACGCTTGGAATGACCAAGGACGAATCCCTTTGCTCACGCACAAGGCTTGATGAAACCGGGATATCAAATTCATTGACGATGGCAATTTGATGCTTGTATTTTGTCAAAAGCGCATTCGCTTGAATAATGGACTCAATATCCTGTTGTCGCCTAATCACAATAATACCATATTCTGTCAGGAGTTTTTCGGCGTCGATCCAGTTGGAAAAGGAGTCCAAGTTGTCTGAACCAATTAAAAATTTTGGATTGGTCAACCCAAGTTGTTTGATGGTTTGATAGGTACCAGTAAATGTGGGTTCGTCCAATTCAATGCGCGAGACTTCAACCCCCAATTCGTCAGCCATTAATTTAACCATCGCATACCGGTGATCTACATCCGAGATGTTTTTATAAATATAGTTTCGGCCCACTGGAACAAAAATAAAGCGCGATACATCAAACGCATGTTGAATGATTTGGCACGCTTGAAAATGAGCAATGGTTGGGGGATTGAACACCCCGCCAAATACCACCTCAATCATTGGACACGCTCAATAATCCGCAGTTTTGCGCTTTTCGCACGAGGATTGGTTGATAATTCATTGGCGGAAGGAACGATTGGTTTTTTTGTAATGAGTTTGAAATCAGCTTGCATCCCTTTGGTCGCAATCGGCACGCCTTGAGGAATGTCCAAACTTGATGCTTTGACAAACGCTTGTTTGACAATTCGGTCTTCTAACGAGTGAAAGGTAATGATGGCTAACCGGCCACCAATACGAAGTAGCGTCAAGGCTTGTTCAATGGCTTGTGATAACACAAGCAATTCTTGATTGGTTTCCAACCGCAAGGCTTGAAACACCAAGCGAGCCGGATGACGTTTTTGTTTTTCGACTCTTGGTGCCACTGATTGCACAACATCGACGAGTTCGAATGTGGTCGAAATTGGTTGAACAGCCCGAACGCGAAGGATTTCTTCGACCAAGCGATTGGTAAAGGGTACTTCACCCGTTGTAAAGAGGGTTTTGAGCTGATCTGCTTCATACGTATTGACAATCTCAGCCGCAGTTAATGCTTGCGTGGGGTCCATTCGCATGTCCAACGGTGCATCATGATGATAGGAAAACCCACGGGCAGGATCATCCAGTTGAAAGCTGGAGACACCAATGTCCATAACAATACCATCTACTTGTTGAATGTGACGCGTTGCAAGCTCGACTTGGAGCTGTGAAAAGTTCGCATGAATTAGTTCGACCTTATTGTGATACTCGCCTAAGCGAACTTTAGTTTGTTCTAAAGCAAACAAGTCTTGGTCAAAGCCAAGGAGTTTGCCAGATGTCAGGCGCGATAAAATGCCGGCCGCATGACCGCCGCCGCCAAGCGTGGCGTCAACGTACGTACCGGTTGGTTGAATTGATAATCCGTTTAAGGTTTCGTCCAGTAAGACTGAAATGTGTTTCATACTACCTCACGCTATTATATCATTGGCAATAGAAAAGCACTCTTTCCCGAGTGCTTTCTATCGTTATTCTTCGAGCGATTCTTCCGAAGATGTCGCAACTACGACTTCTTTTCCACCATAATGACCACACACTTTACATACACGGTGAGATAAAGTTAGTTCCCCACAATTTTGGCAAACAGCCATTCCTGGAACGTTTAACTTAATGTGAGTGCGACGTTTACGTTTTCGCGTTTTTGAGGTTCGACGCTGTGGTACTGCCATAGTAATCGCCTCCTATTTAAATTTTTCAAGACCTTTGAGCCCGGGATGTTGCTTGCTGGGTTCTTTGGCCTCAACGAATTGCCGTTGTGCACCGTCTGCGATGACTCGCATTGGTTTTTCCGCCACAATGTTCATCCAAACAATCGGATACAAATCGATGTCGTTACCGAGGATCAAATGATCTGCGGGGTCATCGGAAAAGATTTCCTCGACGTCTAATTGAATCGCAACAGGGACATCCACCAAGGTGAGTGCACATTGCATATGGATTACCGTCTCAATGAAGAGTTGAAAGATGTACTTGGCATCACGAATAATCATTCTGCCTTCGACATTCACATCTTCAATTTGGGTAATGTCAGGGTGACTGAATCGTTCATTAAAATCTGATAGTGTGGTCTCAAACTTTAACGAATCAAATTGATATCGATTCAAGTGTTGGATTGTCCATTTCATTTGGGGCACCCTCCACATGCTTCATAATTCTACTAGACCACCCCACGGGTGTCAATCATGTTCGCAAGATAAAAGAAGTGCTAGGTTGCTTGCACTTCTTGAAGTTGTACATCGTATCGTTTGTTTTCGCTGCGGTACATCCACATCGTAATTACTGCACTAATACTGTCGGCAATCGGGATACTAATCCAAACACCCCACTCCCCGAAGAAAATCGGCAAAATAATGATCAGTGGTAAAAGGGTAATGAACTGCCGAAGTAAGGCAATAAATGTTGCAATCTTTGCTCGACCCAATGCTTGATAATAGCCACTTAAGTTCACTTGAGCCGCAAAGAACGGCAACATCAAGAACGCTAGACGCAAGACCAACTGACCGTATTCGATGTTGTCTGGATCGGTCACACCAAACAAGCGAATCGCAAACGGCGCACTAATGAACATAAAACTAAAGGCGATAACCAAATAGCCGGTCATTGCCCGAAAGGCATACCGCCTTGCTTCATCGACTCGAGCCGGTAGTTCAGCCCCAAAGTTATAGCCAATGATCGGCATCATTCCTTGATTGATGCCAAACAAAGGTAGCAATAAGAACAATTGGACTCGGGCAACAATTCCATAAATTGCCACCGCCAAGACGGGGTCAACCGCATAAACCCGCAAGGTGTTATTGATGACCACCGCAATAAAAGCACCAACTGTATTACGAATAAAAATGGGGAATCCCACCGCAGTGACTTCTTTGGTCAACGAGGGGTTAAAGGTAAATCGTCGCCACGAAGGAATGAGCAACGACTGTTTGTCTTTCATCAATCGAGTGATTAAAAATAGTGTGGTCACTCCGTATCCAATGACCGTCGCAATCGCGGCCCCAAGGGTTCCTAAGTTGTACCCAAAGATTAATATGGGGTCGAGAATGATGTTGGTTCCAGTCCCTAAGACTAACGCTAACATCGCGACTTTGGCTTGACCTTCCGCGCGAAACATATTATTAAAAAAGACATTAAAAAACAAAAACGGGGTTCCGTAGAAAATGATGCGTAAGTAATTCATCGTTTCTACTTTAAAGGCATCTTGCATGCCAAACAAATATCCGATCGGTTCAGCGAACGTCAGCCCCACAAGAATCAATAGCCCAGAAATCACTGCGAGCATTAAAATCGTTGAATTCACGACCAATCCCGCACGATCAAATTGCCTTGCACCGATGGCTCTAGAATAGACGCTCGCTGCGCCAACACTAAACAGCAATCCTAACGCAAAGAAAATCGCTTGAATCGGAAAGACCACACTGATCGCAGCAATGCCTTTTTCTCCTGTGGCAAGACCAACAAAAATTCCATCAACAATGTTGTATAACGCGTTGACACCAAGGCCAACCATTGCTGGAACTGATAGCTTCCATAGTAGAGATTTGATCGGTAATTCTCGAAGATTTTCGTGATGTGTCATTGATGTATTTGCTCCAATGGAAGCAGTATAGCATACTAGCGTTTCACTCTCAATGAATCAACTTGTTTGTAACGCGAAACACTTCTAAAGTACTCTGTGACAAACATAATTGCTACACCATAGTAGTAATCATGACTGTAGGTTTGAAACATCGGCTGAATGATATGCGTCACATAGTTCTTCACGTTTTCTAACTTTGATTCCGACGCCAAAACAAACATATAGCCAAGCTTTTCATACAACGAACCTGGTACTTTTTCATTGAGTACATTGTAGTATTCTTCAAGTATTTCTGGATTCTTCATCCGATAACTACATTCAATGACACCAAGAATGCTTGGACCAAAATGAGTGTCTTTGGCTTGCAAGAACAACTGAATCGCTTGGTTGTAGTCTTGCACTTGCATGTAATAAAATGCCGAAGCAAACGGATACCAGTCACTTTTTGCACCAATTTTGTCCGCTTGGGCAATCAAGATGGACCCAATTTGAGTTTCTTTGGACATCGCAAAAATCAACAACTGATTGGAAATGACATCCATTCGCCAATGATCGACCAACATCGGGCCATAATTTGCGATAATTTGACTCAAATAAAATCCAGCAATCGTATATTGTCCAATCAACATATAGTATCTTGCATGGACCCAGTGACTTAACACATTGAATTCAATGCTATCACTCTCAAGCAATGCAATCGAATCAAGAATCGATTTCACCGTACTGGTTCGATAGCCCATCAGCTCGTGCATGCAAAACAGAAGTAAGAACGCATGAAGTTCTGCTTTGCTTAATGACTTGCGATTGATGTCCAATGTCTCAATCGCTTCAAGTGCTTCTTTTTGTTGAAGGACCGACACCGCAAGTTCAATCAGCCACTCTGCAGGCACGACTGGACGATCAAACTGCGAACGCAGTTGAAGTAGTCCTTCATAATCTACTTGATACAGTAGTTTTACCGCTTTGATCACTACATTTGAATAATCAAATGTATGATATCGATTGATTTCTAAATTCAAACGGTGAACAATCTCTTGAACATACAAGTTCTTGTTGTCAAACATCCCGTTCTCTATTTTCGAAAGGTAACTGATGCTACAAATTCCTTTAGCAACCTCACTTTGTGTCAAGTTGCGTTTGATTCGTTCTTCACGAATCATAGGACCAAAGCTGCTTTGATACCCTGACTTTCCAATCTTTTTATTCAGCTCTTCTACCAGGTGTTTATAATTTCGTCTCATAACTCCTCCTTTTTTTCTTTAGTGTACATAGACGATAACCACGATAAAAGGCTTTGCTGCTTGAAAAAATTGACCTGGTAACTCAACAATTTATGAACACGTTCTTTTACGAATCACCGGTGGTGGTGATCTCATAAAAAAACTCTGTGTTATTCACCTTTTTCTCAACTCGTTTGATAGTCAACCCAAGCAAGCACAATCAATTCATTGGTGTTTTACTTGGGAATTTTTTTTATATATTGTACTGTACATTGTGGATTTTCCACTTGTGAAAATTGATAAATCGTTGTAAAACCAACAAAAAACGGAGATTTTCTCCGTTGGGTTTGTTTCATTTATGGTCTAATTTTTCGCTTGTTTTGTTGTAATTTTCGAAAATACTTGCATTCATTTGTCAATAAACACGCATTACAGTGCGGATTTTGCGCGGTACAGAAATATCGGCCAAAATGAATCATTTGATGATGAGACACATTCCACAAGTCTCTTGGAATCTTGCGTTGTAATTTTTTTTCTACTGCGACAACCGAATCAGCCTCTTTGGCAAGTCCCAAGCGTTTGGCAATCCGCTCGACATGAGTGTCTACCGGAACGGCTGGAATATCAAATGCAACACTCAAGACAACGTTTGCGGTTTTGCGGCCGACTCCAGGAAGGGTCATCAACTGTTTGCGGGTCCGTGGAACTTGTCCATCAAATTGTTCTACGATCAACTGAGCCGTTGCTTTGATGTTTTTTGCTTTGGTGCGAAAGAGTCCAAGTTGTTTCAATGCGTCTTCCAAGTCTTCAATTGGTGCGGTTGCCATTGCAAATGGCGTTGGAGCAAGCTGAAACAACGCTGGCGTCACTAAATTAACGGCCTTGTCGGTCGTTTGGGCACTTAAGATGACACTAATCAGTAATTCAAACGGCGATTGATGATTGAGCTCACACGCTGCATCGGGATACAACTGGGCAAGCACGTCAAGCCAGCGCAACTCACTCATTCAAGAATTGATTGAAGTACGACATGTCTTTGGGTTCTTTTGCTTGATTTTCTAAGATTTTATTGACGTACTCGACGCCCACTTTTTGTTGTTTGATGGCCGCTAAGACCGCAGCTTTGATCGTTAAGAAGTCATAGTTCCAACCATCGATGATTTGCATTTCTTTGCTTGAAAGAGGGCGTTTTAACTCAGCTTCCAACAACCGCATTGTTTCTTGTTTTTGGACACTATTGCTATCACGAGCAATCTTCAAGATTTGCAGGAGGGTAGGAAACACCGAATAGATCTCTTCGCTTTGGCCTTCACTATCAATTGTATTGATCGATAAACATTCCAGTTCAAGTAGTTGATTGACAAGCTCAGCCACTTGATTGTTGTCCATGCTTGTTTTTGAGGTGAGTGTACCGATCGATAAAAACGGTTCATTGGCGCGTTCTTGGGCATACAGCAGTTGCAAGAGAACCGCTTGTGATTCATTGAGGCCCATGCGCAAGTAAAACGTTTGAATCATCATGGGTACATCGATATAGCCATGATCATACAAAAATTCTAAATCGTTCATCTGGTCTCCTTCGCGAGTTTTTCCAGTGCTGATTTTGCTGCACTTTGCTCCGCTTCTTTTTTGGTTCGGCCTGTCCCTACACCCATTTTTAACGTCCCCATATACACTGCACACGTAAAGGTTTTATTGTGTGGTGGTCCAATTTCTTCGATCACTCGGTATTCAATCGCTTCCTTGGAATCGGCTTGCACAAACTCTTGCAAGTTGGATTTGAAGTCTTGGTCGACTTCAAAATCATCATCGAGAAGTTGAGTAAACAAGTACGGGTCCAGTACATCAAAAATCCCACTATACCCACGGTCCAAATAAATTGCGCCAAGCAAGGCTTCAAAGGCATCTGACAAGGTCGAACATTTTTCCCGACCACCAGATTCTTCTTCGCCTTTGCCAAGTAGCATCATCGCTCCCAAATTCATTTTATTCGCGATCAAACAAAGCGCTGGTTCACAGACATTCTTCGCTCGTTTTTTCGTTAAAAACCCTTCACTTTCATGGGGAAAGTTTTCATATAAAAATTCACTGACCGCAATTTCTAACACCGCATCGCCTAAAAACTCTAAGCGTTCGTTTGAGACGAGTTGGTGTTCATTGGCGTAACTTGAGTGAGTAAAGGCTTGCTGAAGCAACGCGGGATTGAGAAATCGTACTTGATGCTTTACTTGAAATTCTTCCAATTGATCGGCATAACTCATTCGCTTTCCTCCGACTCAAGCACGGCTTTCAAGCGACCAACAACGTCCCCTGCCGCCACATCGTAGCCTTGTTGAATCGCTGAAGCAAATTCTTCAGCCGTACTTGACCCATGGGCTTTGATCACTGGGGCATTGACACCAAGTAAGATGGCACCGGTTGCGACATCAAAGTATTTTTTGACGTTTTTTAAACTCTTCTTCATCAGCAAGGCGCCAATCATCGATACTTTGCTTGCTTTGATTTCTGATTTTAACGCACTGGAAAATCGTGATAACGTCCCTTCCATCGCCTTTAAGACGGCATTTCCAGTATATCCATCCGTTACATAAACATGAACATCCGACGTATAAAACCCTTTGGCTTCGACGTTCCCCACAAAATGAACTTCTGATTGATTGGATAACAGTTCGTACGCAGCTTGTTCAAGCTCACGACCTTTGCTGGATTCACTCCCGTTATTCAATAAGCCGACGTTGGGTGTTGCGACACCCAAGACGTGCTGTGCATACAATGAACCAGCAATCGCATATTGCACCAAATGTTCGGGCTTGGTTTCAATGTTTGCCCCAACATCCAAAAGTAATTTGACGTGACCATTCGTATGCAACACAGGCATCAACGCGTTGCGTTTCATCCCTTTGATTCGTTTGATTAAAATATGAGCTCCCGCACCATCGCACCCGTTGGACCAGCGGAACTGACCGCTGCAGCATCACCGGAGACAACGGCTTGCATCGCTAGCGAAAGCGATGAGGTTTTATCTCGTCGCATCGCATCAATTGCTGCTTTTTCGTCCATGCTAATGACATCAGCTCGTATGAACAATTTGTACTCGCGGCGTATCGCCTAAGAGTGGTTTTAGTACTGCTTGATCACCGTATACGATACATTCGAGTGCAGCATTGGCTTGAATCGCTAATGTAACACCTTGCGCCGTAATACTTGGGGCATTGTCGCCACCCATTCCATCAATCGCGATTTTGATCATGTTTTTCACCTACTTGTTGAACCAAATACTCCCAGTACATATGATATTCAGGAAGTTCTTTATTATACACGATATCTGCCGCGTCCTTCGCGGCGACTTGGAGGATTTTCACGTCCTCAAACAAGTCAGAAAAGCGAAATTGGGGAAAGCCACTTTGCGCATTGCCCAAAAATTCTCCGGGACCCCGCACCGCCAAATCTTCTTCTGCGATTGCAAATCCATCGTGATTTGTCTCCAAGAAATGCAAGCGCTCATTGGCCGAGTCGGTGGTGGTTTGATGAACCAAATAACAATAAGACTTCGCATCTCCACGACCAATGCGTCCACGCAACTGATGAAGTTGCGATAACCCAAATCGCTGTGCATCCAAAATCACCATCACCGTGGCGTTTGGTACGTCGACACCGACTTCAATCACGGTGGTCGCAACCAAGCAATCCAATTGATGCTTTGAGAAGGCATTCATCACGCGTTGTTTTTCTTCGTTGACCATGTTGCCATGGAGTAAGCCAACCCTTGCGGTTAACTTTTGGGCAAAGAATTCATGCGTTCGTTTGGCATCAAGTAAGCCAGATTCACTTGCTTCAATCACACTCGTCACAACAAAGACTTGTTTCTTGTTGTTGATTTGGTGCTGACAAAACGTTAGCACTTCTTTGATGTCTTCGAGAGCTACAACCTTGGTTTGAATCGGTACCCGGTCTTTGGGTAATTCACTGATCGTTGACACTTCCATGTCACCAAAGAGGGAAATAGCTAATGTTCGTGGGATTGGGGTTGCACTCATACTAAGTAAATTGGGAGACAGTGCTTTTTCTAACATCGCTTTGCGTTGATTCACCCCAAAGCGATGTTGTTCATCCGCAACCACCAACCCCAGTTTGTGATAAGTCACAGCTTGCTGAAACAATGCATGCGTTCCGATAATGATTTGAGCTTGGCCAGACGCAATGGCGTCATAGGTCGCTTTGTCTTTGTTGCTACCGGTAAGTAGCACAATGGATTTGTCCTTGATCAACCGTTGAAAGGACTTGAAATGCTGCATCGCTAACACTTCGGTGGGCACCATCAACGCCGCTTGAAAACCCGCTTCGACACAAGCGAGCATCGCGACCATTGCGACAGCGGTTTTCCCACTGCCGACATCGCCCTGCAGTAAGCGGTACATTGGATTTGGCGCGATCAAGTCATCTAAAATTTCACGGACTGCTTTGGTTTGGCCATTGGTCATCGTAAATGGCAAGGATGCGATAAATTGATTGACCGAACTAGCAGAAAACGAAAGACCGGCACCCGTTGTTTGATTTAACTCCGCAAGTATTTAGCGAGCAATTGATAATAAAGCAGTTCTTCGTACTTGCTTCGACGAAGGACTTGCGAGGCTTGCTCCATGGATTCAGGTTCATGAACCCTGCAAATACGTCACAATATCAATCAGTTGATATTCGTCTAGGTGGCGCTCACTTAAGGTTTCTTTGGCCGACGCGGCGAGTGGTTTGACTTGTTGCAGCAATTGAATCAGAATGACGCAGTTCTCTGTTTTATACACCGGTCGAATCAGTTTGAAAGGTCGTATGCAATTCTTGGACGACAAAATTTGAATCCATCGTCCCAGTCAAATGACGACATCACCAACCTTTAATTGCTTGGCCAAGTAATTGCGCCCAAAAGATAGTGCATTTGATGGGTGTACCATCCACCATTGCTTCAAGGTCAACAGTGATTCTGCCTTTGACAAATCGTGTATAGGGGGAAATCAATGTGGCTTCGACCGAACAAACACCTTGTTTGAGTCCTAGTTCATACACTTGATAGCGTTTGGGGGCATACAATAGCAGAATCCATCGCTGGACCAGACCTAATTCATGCAAAACGTTCTAATGTTGTTGGGCCAACCCCTTTTAGATGCGCTAATCTCATATACTTATTATACCAAGAAAAGGAAGACCCAAAGGTCTCCTATTCCAACAGCAAAGATATATTTATAAAGCGGTTTGTCGCCTTCAATCCACATCAATCAACGTCTGAAATTGTTCTTCCAACCATTGTTGTAATGCATCGACTTCATCGTCTGAGGTGTCTTCTCCAGTAATGATGGTGACAATTTCTGTCGATTGACTCAAGATTTGTTCGGCAATGTTTTGGCGGATTGATGCGGCGTTGGTGTACTCGCGACAAATCTTGCCATCAAACAGCCCCATCCAGTCATTTTCTTTGATTTTTAACCCCTTGTATTAGCTATCGCGAATCGCAAGGTCAATTCCCAGGAATACTGATTCAATCGATGCCATGATCGCATGCTTTGATCGCTGCTGGTTCTGGATTCAAATCCATAATGCTTAAGGCAGAATAGCCTTGGGCAAGCGTCGCAGTTGGAACGACAATCACATTTTGATAAATCAATCCAGCAGACCGCTTGTTCCGCGGAAAGGATAATGTTTTTATTGTTGGGAAGACCAACACATTGTCCGCATGGACGCTGGTGCGTTGACCAAGTCTTCAGTGGATGGGTTCATACTCTGACCACCAGAGACAATCACATCAGCACCGACCCTTGAACATGTCAGTTAAGCCTTTGCCGACAGCGACCGCAACAATCCCGTATTTCTTACGAGGACCTTTTTTGACCTCAGGTGCTTGACCGGTTAAGACACTTAATTGCGTAATCGACTCGTGTTGGACTTGCATGTTTCAATCTTCAATGTGACAAACTCGCCAAGCGCTGTGCCATGTTTGCAAGGCATCGCCTGGAGTTAAGGTATGAATATGAACTTTGACCAAATCATCATCTTGAACGACGACAATCAGGTCACCCAAGGAAGGTAACTGAGAACGCAAAATGTCTTCCACATCTTCTTCGCTGGTGCTACGGGTGTGAATTCTGTACAATAGCCAAATTCATCGTGTTCAATGTGCATCGCTGCCGAATCAGATACATAATCAAGGGCTTGATCGAAGCAGATGGACAGGTTGACCAATCAGCTTGCTGATACATGCCTTCAGCGTCGAGATATAGCCAGCACCGCCCAGTCCACAACCCCTGCTTCTCGTAGTTTATCAAGCAAGTTTTGGAGTGTTTTCTAGACTCTTATGAGCTGCTTTGATGTATGTTTCAAAGACCGTTTCGATGGAATCGCTTGCTTTGATGACTTTTTCACAATGTTCAGTGCTTCTCTAGCAACCGTAAGAATGGTCTTACTCCAACCCGGATTCATTACCGATTTATAGGCTTGTTCTGCCCCGCCGCGAAACCCACGGAGCAAGTCCTGTAGCATCGACACTTTTGCTTCTTCAAAGCCTTATATAGGCACGAAACAATTGCGATAAAATAACACCAGGTTACCTCGAACCCACATTAGTAAGCCACGAGGGAACTTCTTGCTCATCTCATGAATTGAATCTTGAATTTCATGAATCTCTTTGACTCCGGCGTTGATGATTTAGTTGCATGTTGGTTACAGTGTCTCCATCAGGAACAGGAAGCATTTTAAGTCGTCAATCCGACGATAATCGTTAGTTGGAGTTGTTGTATACTTTAACAATGACTTTAATAATAAGCCATTGAGTTTTTTGGTACTCATACATTCACCTCGTTGCTTGTTTTAAGCTTGGTTATTATGCCATATCTCAAAACGCTCTCAAAGAGTGTCATCATTCTCTCTTGCACCAAAATCACTGCTATGTTTATTCTATATTGCAGTCTTAACAGGAGGTACTCATGCCTAAAGTATGTTATGTTACCGGTAAAAAAGTAACGAGCGGAAACAACAAATCCTTTTCCTTACATCGTACAAAACGTACGTTCAAACCAAACTTGCAAAAGTTCGTATTGAAGAAGATGGAAAAATCAAAACGGTGTTCGTCAGTGCCCGTGGATTGAAATCAGGAAAACTAACCCGCGTATAAACAAAAAGAGGCTCAGCGGCCTCTTTTGTTTTGCTTGCGATTTGCATACTGCACCAATACAAGAGTGGATGAACTCAAGAACACGACAGCCCCTATCACCACACCAAGCAGTGTTGCTCGGTCATCAGTGATACACGCTTCTCCTTCTATCAACAACGGGTCATTACAATAACGAACGACAGACCCATCCTCAAGCATCGCAGGAGGAAGCACCGCCTCGCAACTGGCAAGAACAATCACCAATCCTACAAACAAAAACACGCGTTTCATCGGTGATCGTTATGACTAATGACCATCAAGACATGGCCACCTTGAACCGTTACAGTTCCGGTTGGCTTTTTTAATTCGTTGGAAATGCATTTGGAATCAAAGGGTGCCAAATAGTACTCCTTCAAGGGATACTTGAATCCTTCTAACGTAATCGATGGTTCGCCTGAATAATGAAAAAATGAGACGTAATCCAGTGTTTTTACCTCTACAACTCCATTATGGACCACTCGTATTTCATTGATTTCATCGACCAAACGAATGTCTCCTCTGCGAAGCAGTTGAACAGCCGCATGATAATGATCGTAGCGTCCATTGGTCGCACCGTAGACATAAATGGTCGTAGGGTTTAATTTCAATGCTTCTTCAATCGCCACTTGCAAGTCGGTTTGGTCTTTTTCACTTGGCAGTTTGATGGTTTCAATGTGTTTGGCAAGTTCAATGTTGGTGCTATCAAAATCCCCTACTGCAAGTGTTACATCCAAACCAAGTTGAATCGCATGTTCGAGACCTTTATCGACCGCAATAATGATTCCATCGGTCTCTTTGACAAACGGGTTTGGCCCACCAGCAATGATTCTAACGATCACGTGAGAGCTCCTTGAACCGGTTAAGGTCCTGAAACAAATACGTTCCAACCACAAACACATCAGCGCCGTGTTCAAGCATTGGTGTAATGTGACATCGTTGATGCCACCATCAACCGAGACATGATACGTTCCCTTTGGTAACGCATCTAGTTTGTCTAATGTTGATGGGATAAATGATTGTCCCCCCTTGCCAGGTTCCACGGACATGATCAACACCAAATCCACGTCATGTAAATAGGGAACAATCGTTTGAACCGGGGTATTGGGTTTGACACTAATACCCGCTTTTTTACCAAACGAATGGATCAATTGAATGACCGAGGCTGGATCGTCAGTCGCTTCGACATGAAAGGTAATCCAATCACTACCGGCTTTGGCAAACGCTTCAATATGTTTGGCAGGGTTGGTAATCATCAAATGCGTATCAAACACCATGGAGGTGAGTGGTCGCATTTGGGCAATCAATTGTGGCCCAAAGGTAATCGTATCGACAAAATCACCGTCCATGACGTCCAAATGTAACCAGCTAACGCCAATCGCATCTAAGTCTTTGATTGTTGATGCAACACTTGTAAAATTGCTCGCTAATAAGCTTGGTGCAATAATCATGGTTTCACCTTATATCGTTTTAATTCTAGAACTTCTTCTTGAAACAGCACATAGCTCTCGTAGCGACTTGGTAATACATTTGATTGTTTGACACTGCATTGTGGTTCTTGCAAGTGGTAACAACCACGGAATTTACATTGTTCACCAAGCGTCACAAAATCGTGGAAGCTATCGCGGAGTTGATCTTTGGTCCAGTCCATAAAGTCGACTGTCCCAAATCCTGGGGTGTCCCCCACATATCCACCAAGTAATGGTAGCAATTCTGAATGTCTAGTGGTATGCTTTCCGCGACCTAACGCTTGAGAGATTGCTTGCGTTTCAATCGTTGAACCAGTTAACACATTGATTAACGTGCTTTTGCCGACTCCAGATTGGCCGGCGACCACACTAATTTTGTTTGAAACAAATCCAGAATGCGTTGATTGGGTCGATTGATCGCCGTGTAATACACGTCCATAAAGCTCTCGTAATAGCTGATTTGCGTTTTGTAAATTAGCAAGTTGTTCTGCATTGATCAAATCAGTTTTTGTAACAATCAATACTGGGTAATTTCTGCATCACTTGTATGCGCTAATAAGCGGTCAAGTAAGCCCGAAACGAAAACTCAGGTTCAACACAACTAAAGACAAGTAAGACTTGATCAATGTTCGAAATCGGTGGACGGCGCATTAGATTACGTCGCTCTAGGACTTGCGAAATCATTCCGTCTTCGATCACTACATCACCAACCATCGGAGAGATGCCTTCGTGACGAAACAGTCCACGCGCCTTCAACTCGATGCTATCATCGACTGTTTTGACGGTGTACAAGCCACCGGTAAGTTTTGTAATCAAACCTTCAATCATAGATTAACGTTGCGCAGCTGCCCACAAGCAGCAGCAATATCATGGCCTTTTTCAAACCACGGGTTGCGGTAATTCCACGTTTTTTTAAGATGTCATAAAACTCTAACATCGCATTTTTATCACTGCGTTGATACGCAAGTTCGGTCACGCTATTGTAAGGAATCAAATTGACGTAGCCATTGATGCCACGAATCAAGTCTGAGAGTTCATGGGCGAGCATCGGCAAGTCATTTTGGTCTTTTAACATGATGTATTCAAAGGTAATAGTCGATTTGTCGTCTCGACATAATAACGAACCGCATCCATCACTTCTTGAAGTGGATACGCTTTGTTGATTTTCATCAAGCGAGAGCGTAGTTCATCGTTTGGTATGAAGATTAACGCCAAGTTGAACTGCGTTTTTAAGTCCGCAAATTGATAAATCATTGGCACGATGCCACTAGTTGAGACCGTAACGTGGCGTGCTCCAATGTTCAGTCCCCAAGGATGATTGATCGTATAAAGGGCATTCATTAAGTGGGTAAAGTTGTCAAACGGTTCGCCAATGCCCATCACGACGATGTTGCCGACACGGACTTCCGCAAGGCGTTCAACTTCCAAGACTTGAGCAACAATTTCTCCGGACGTTAAGTCACGCTTTTTCCCAAGCAAGCCACTCGCACAAAAGCTACAACCGATGTTGCAGCCAACTTGCGTCGTAATACAAATCGATTGACCGTAGTCAAAATCCATCAAGACGGATTCAATCAAATGACCGTCGTGCAAACGAAACAAGTACTTTTGCGTGCCATCGGCACTGACTTGTTTGGTTGCAAGTTCTAGTTGCGTCAAAGGAGCAACCTCACTCAACTGGTCGCGTAATGATTGCGGTAAGTTCGTCATTTGATCATAATGAGTGACTTTGTGTTGATACAACCACTCATAAATTTGACGAGCGCGGTATGGTTTTTCTCCTACGGTAGCAAGAAGTTCTTCTAATTGCGGATAACTATAATCAAAAATCATCGTTGTCGCTTTCTTAACGTGGCAATATAAAAGCCATCGGTATTGTTAGTATGCGGTAAAACGGTTTGTTCTTCAAGACATTCAAACGTTGGATGGCTCATAAGGAAGCGTTGAACTTGAACGTCATTCTCCCCTTTGTTTAGTGTACACGTAGAATACACCAATCGACCACCGACTTTCACAAGAAAGCTTGCGACTTCTAATAATTGCGCTTGCAAGGTGATCAAATCGTCTTGTTTGGTCTCATTTGTAAAGTATTTGATTTCCGGTTTTCGACCAATCACACCCCAGCCCGTGCATGGGGCATCGAGTAAGACATGATCGAACGATTCACGAAAGTGAATTTTACTTAATTTTAAGGCATCGTGGTTTGAGATTGTCACATTCGTCAGTGACAACCGTCTCACTGTTTCTTCAATCAACGCGCATTTGTGTGCATGAATGTCATTTGCGACAACTTCACCTGTGCCTTGTAAGTGTTCCGCGAGATGTGTGGCTTTGCCCCCAGGGGCAGCACACATATCAAGTACACGTTCCCCTGGTTTTGGGGCAACTTGAAGAGCAACTAGTTGTGAGGCTTCGTCTTGAATCGTGACATAGCCTCGCTTGAACGCATCACTGTTTGCGATGTTTCCTAGCGAATAAATAACACCAACTGGGCTAACGGTACTTGCTTGAAAGCCTTGGAGAGCGAGTTCTTTGATGTTGGTCTTTTGGGGATTGAAGCGAGCACTGCGTTTGGGTTCTTTGAAGTAACTTTGTAAGATGGCTTCGTAGTCGGTTGGATATTGGCCTTTGAGTTGTTTGAGTAACCAATCCGATACACTCAAGCGTTCGCTTTCGGTCATCGGTACGTCGTTGTCTTTGATGTTGCGTAAAATCGCATTGACGAACGGGTCTTGAGGGGGTGTCATTGTTTTGGCGATATTTACCGCTTCATTGACAATCGCATACATTGGGATTTTATCCATGTATTTCATTTGATACAGGCTTAAAAACAATAAGTAGCGAACTCCTGGAGTAATCTTCTTGCCTTCAATCATTGGGCGCAAAAAATAATCCAGCTGTCGTTGGTGTTGAATGACACCGTAAACGAGCTGGGTTAATAAGCGTTGATCTACATCCGACA
>JAGYLA010000013.1 GCA_018401215.1 Bacilli bacterium
TGCGGGTTGCTATGTGACCGATGGCAGCATTCCCAACCATTCTGAAATTCGTTTGATTCGTGATGGGATCGTTGTCTTTACTGGTAAAATGTCCAGTTTGAAACGCTTCAAAGACGATGTCAAAGAAGTGCAAAAGGGATTTGAATGTGGAATTACGATCGATGGCTTCAATGATTTGAAAGTTGGCGATTTGATTGAAGCGTTCCAACAAGTTGAGGAAGACTAATGGCCCGACTGGAAAGCAAAGAAAAAGACATTTATCAAATTATTTCCATCGTCATCGCGACTGAAATCAAAGACAAGGCGATTACTGGCGTAACCATCACGGGGTGCAAACTCACCAAGGACATGTCCTTTGCGACGGTGTATTACACGGTGATGGGCAAAGACGAGAAAAAACAAAAAGTAGAAACGGCATTGAAGCGGGCTCGTGGATTTATCAAAAAACGCATTGCGGATGAAGTACCGCTTCGTAAGATTCCCGAATTGTTGTTTGAATATGACCATTCGTTGGAAGCTGGCAACCGGATTGAATTGTTACTGCGTAACATCAAAGACTAATCGTCCCTTTGAGTAATTTAGATTGCTATAATAGGCGTAACCACTATGACACAAAAAGAGTATTTGATTGAGCTTGAACAAGAAATCGTATTGTTGGATGAAGAAATCGCCGAGGAAATCATCGAGTATGCGCAGGCGCGTTTTCGTGATGCGTTTCGGTATGAAAACAAACCGGACTCTGAGATCATCGCCGAACTAGGTTCGCCCCGACAATTTGCCAAACGCGTCTATGAAAGCTATGGCATCAAAGATAGCTTGTGGATCAGTTCTAGAGACACCAACGTCAAACTCCATCAAGTTGCCTTGATGGTCTTGTTTGATGTTTTTGTTGCGTCATGGGTCATTCCTTTGATGGTGTTTGTGGTGTTGACCGGGTTTGCGTCCTTTATTACGTTCCCGGTTGTGATTGCCGCCATACCTGGGTTGGTCATTCAAGATGTCATATTGGTCATATTACTAGCGATTGGGACCTATTCGTTGTTGCTATTGTTTGCGATTGGGTTGACCGAGTTGACGGTGTTGATCATCAAAGAAATCATCATCTTAAATTACAAAGTGTTAACGCCCCAAAACAAAACGATTATTCGTCTATTGAAAGGCATCAGTTTGTTTGCTTGGATGCGTCAAGTGCGAATGGGTCGTAATATCTTTTTGAATGTCGGAATGGTGGGCGTGACGCTCGTTAGTTTTAGTTTCTTGTTCTTACTCAACTCAGGGACCGCGATTGATGACATTCTTGGAACCCAACAAACGATTGAATCGGTGGTTTCGGCGTCCTTGGCTTCACAAATCGATTCAGAAGAACCGTACGATTTGGTGATTCAAATGGGTGACGTTGATTTGCGCGTTCAAACCTATGACTCCGAGGAACTGCGCGTGGACCGTGCGTACAACTTAGAAGATGGGTTTGGTGTGCGGGTTGATGACACGTCACGAACGATCTTTATCACGACCATCCAAGATGTCATTGAAGAAGGCTTGTTTGTTAGTTATGATGCAGTGTATGATGTGTTCTTGCCAGAGACCTTAGCGCTTGGGGATATCACGATTCGTATCTTAGAGGGTGAGGTCGAACTGGACCGTCTAAATGCGGCTGATATTACCATTACGCAAACCAACGGTGAGCTATTTGCCTATCAATTGGATGCGGTCAGTTTGACCTTTACGAGTCGCCGAGCGAAAGCGCGTGTGTTAGAGTCATACTTGCTTGTGGTCGAGATGAATGTTGACAATGGAACCATTTTAATCAATCAACTGAACGACATCATTACGGATGGATTGTTTTTGACAATCAACTCGTCCAGTGCAACCACAACAATCAACGATGCGTATTACCGCAATTATTTATTGAACTCCATTACTGGAGACATCTTTTTACAAAACGGTAACACCTTATACCAAGTGGAATCAATTACTGCATCGATGAATGAAGGGGTCTTTACGTATCCCCCACGCTACCAAGGCGTTGTCAGCGAATGAATGCCGAACTGAACGACAAACGTAGCCTATTACCGACTTCGCCTGGGTGTTACTTGTTCAAAAACGCCCAAGGCCACATCATTTATGTCGGCAAAAGTAAGAGCTTACGCCACCGCGTCAACTCCTACTTTACTGGTGCTCATGATTTAAAAACGCAATTGCTTGTAACTGAAATTGCCGACATGGAACACATTGTGACATCCAGTGAACTGGAAGCATTGGTACTTGAACTCAATTTGATCAAACAACATACGCCCAAATACAACATCAAACTAAGTGATGATGCGACGTACCCTTACATTCAAATCACCAAAGAAACGCATCCACGGTTATTGATTACCCGTCGTCCTAGTAAAAAACATGCGGTGGTTTATGGACCATTTCAGTGCATATAGTGCTAAAAGTACTGTCAAGCTGTTGGATAAACTGTATCCGCTACGTAAATGCAAAACCTTCCCGCCAAGGAATGCTTGTATTACCATCTTGG
This sequence comes from Bacilli bacterium, assembly GCA_018401215.1. GTDB lineage: Bacteria > Bacillota_I > Bacilli_A > MAG-NZ > MAG-NZ > M30B81. Next base: position 2,528 of record JAGYLA010000013.1, read on the forward strand.
CCAATGTTTGGCGCCCTGTATCCATCCGGTGACTTCGGTCGATTACGAGCCCATTTTGAGAGAAATTCAACGCTTTTTAAACGGCGACTCAAGCAAAGAACAACGCGTGATTGAACAAAAGATGAAGAAGCAAGAGCAACATGGAATACGAAGTTGCGCTGAGTATCGTGATTGCTTCGCCACATGGATGTTACGCGTGAAAAACAACAGATTATTTTGTCGGATTTCGTGAATCGTGATGTCTTTGGCTATGCGGTCTTGGACAACATCTTATCGGTTAGCGTCTTGTATTACCGACAAGGCAAGTTGATTCACCGTGATGTGGACTTGGTCGACATCACCGAACCCGTCGAGGAGGCACTGCAAAACTACATCGCTCAGTTTTATGTCAATTACGTCAACGTGTTACCCAAAGAGATTTTACTGCCGTTTGAAATGCCAATGCTCGCGCAGTTGCTTGAAGTGAAGACAGTGACGCCACAAAAAGGCAATAAAAAACGAATTGTTGAGTTGGCGATTCAAAATGCCGTTGAGATGCTCGAGCAAAAACGATTGCTATTTGACCGGTTCAAAGCCCGCACAATTGGAGCGACCGAAGAATTGTCAACGTTACTTGGGATTCCCCGTGCTGACGTGATTGAATGCTTTGACAACTCCAACATCCAAGGGACGAATGCCGTCAGTGGAATGGTTGTTTATCGCCACGGCCAACCAAGCAAAAGTGATTACCGCAAGTACAACATCAAGACCGTGGTCGGGGCAAACGATGTTGCCACAATGAAAGAAGTCGTTTATCGACGCTATTTTCGCTGTCTTCAAGATGATTTACCATTGCCAGACGTCGTGATGGTCGATGGGGGCATCGCCCAAGCCAGAGTCGCCAAAGAGGTCATAACTTCCTTGGGACTGACGATTCCCGTCGTGGGCTTAAAAAAAGGTGTCAAACATAGTTTGAGCGCCGTCATTTATAATGATCAAGACTATCCGATCAAACCAAACTCGCACTTGTTTTCATTACTGCATTCGATGCAAGAAGAAGTGCACCGCTATGCGATTGAGTTTCATCGCAAAGCACGTAGTAAATCCGCCTTTGAATCGGTACTAGAAACGATTGAAGGGTTAGGGCCAAAACGGATTCGTAAATTACATCAGCATTTTTCTTCGATTCAAGAAATCGGACCCCAAGACATCGAGAAAATGATTTCGATTGGGATTCCGGTGGCCCTGGCAAAATCGATTGTTGATACTTTGCGCATGGAGAGTGACGGATGAAAGTTCAAGGAATCATCCATACATACGATGAAGACCGCCGCATATTAACGATCAAACATCGTCGGCACATGGTCTACTATTACATGCAAAACCAGTTGCTCAAAGAATTTGACAAGTTTTTGGCTCCGGGTCATTTGATTTCCTTTGAAGCCGATGCTGTTGCCAAAGTCCGTCGTGGCATCAAAGCGGTGCAAATTCACCACTTTCATCGCATCAAGGGACTGCGTTACCGCGTGGCAAAAGTATTTTATGATGCAGCATTGCTGCAACACGAGATGTTGCAAACGATTGTCAATCATCCCGCAAAGCTATTTTTGGACGTTGAATTGTCGATGCAACCGTATGAAAAAGGCGTCAAGTTTACTCAAGAAATTATCCAAGTTGGAGCCGTTCTTGAAGTAAATGGTAGAGTGATTCATCACTATAACGATTACATTAAGCCGCAAGTCCATCCGCAACTGACGCAGCGTACCAAAGACTTTTTACACATTGATGAGTCCGTCTTAGTGCACGCTCGCTCTGCCGAGGAGTGGTATCAGACCTTAGCGACATGGATGAGCACCTATCAACCTCAGATTTATGTCTGGGGACGCAATGACTTCTTAAGTTTGGATACGTTTTACCGCTTGCTTGGCAAACCCAACTTGACGCCACGCAACCGGTTTGTTGACATCATGAAAATGATCAAACAGTTTCGCCATCAAAAAAACGACATTGGATTGCTCCAATGTGCGATTGAGATGGGACATACGGTGGACAAACAAGTTCATGATGCATTCATTGATGCGCAGTTGACGCAATTCATTACCCATCAATTTATTGAGGAATTAAAACAAGTCACCTCGCGGTGACCTTTGTTTTGGTTAGACCGTTTCCATGATGACAGGAATCACCACCGGAGAGCGTTCGGTTAGTTCATATGTAATTTGTGAGATTTGATCCAGCAGTAATTGTTTGAGTTCATGGTCTTTGTAGTTTTGATGCTTCAAGTAATCGTTGGTTACTTGCGTGGCGGTATCAACAATTTTTTTCGTGACTTCCTTGTTTTCTTTCAAGTAGACGTATCCACGAGAAGAAAAGACCGGTGGCACCAACATGTTGTTTTTTGTTTTGTCTAAGGTAATGATGATTGTTACAATGCCACTTTCAGACAACTGCTTGCGTTGACGCAAGACAGCGTTGGACAGTTCCGTTGTCGACCCACCGCGAACATAAACAGGTTCGACGGGAATTCGACCGGCGATGCGGGTATTTTGGTCTTCATCAAACGCCAACACTTCTCCATTGGTTAACATATGGATGTTTGCTTCAGGGATGCCCAGTTCTAGAGCACTCTTTTTGTGTTCATAAAGCATGCGAAACTCTCCATGAATCGGCACAAAGTGTTTGGGTTGAAACATCGTCATGAGTAATTGTTGATCCCCTTGGCCACCATGGCCTGAGGTGTGTGTATCCATCAACGGCGAATGTTCGATAATATGAGCGCCAATTTGATAGAGCTTATTGACGATTTCATTGATTTGGTATTCGTTACCAGGAATTGGCGACGAAGAGAAAATGACGGTATCCCCTGGTTCGATTTTCATGCTGCGGTGTTGTCCACTAGCTAAGCGTGACAAGGCAGCCATTGGTTCACCTTGCGAACCAGTAGAAATGATCGTGATTTCTTCGGGTGGTATGTTTTTTAGTTTGTTGATGTCAATAAAATGGGACTCATCGGCATCAATGTAACCAAGTTCGCGGCCGACTTTGATGTTGTTTTCCATGCTGCGTCCACTGATCGCAATTTTACGATTGTTCGCAATACTGACTTCAATGATTTGTTTGACGCGGTGTAAGTTGGACGCAAATGAGGCAATGATGATTCGACCGGTGATGTTTTGAAACATCGAATTGATCGAGGCGCCGACTTTTGTTTCACTGGAGGTAAATCCTTTGACCATCGAATTGGTCGAGTCGGACAACATCGCCATGACACCGTGGCTACCAGTATCTGCCATTTTTGCAAAATTAGCTTTTTCGCCCACTGGAGTCAAGTCGACCTTGAAGTCGCCAGTATGGACAATAACCCCGTTGGGCGTTTTGACAATCAAGCCGTAGGCGTCGGGGATGGAATGGTTGGTCAAGTAAAAGGTCACATCAAAATATTTGGATTTGATGTGATCGTCTTCGCGAAATTCTCGAAGTAATTTTTTCTTGTTGCCTTGGATGTTTTTCTCAATCAATCCTTTGGCAAGGCCCTTACAATAAATCACAGGGATTTTGACACGGTCGAGCAACATCGGAATCGCGCCGATGTGGTCCAAGTGACCGTGCGTAATAAACAAGCCAACAATATTGTCTTGTTTTTGATGCAAATAATCCAAGTCAGGAATGATTAAATCAATCCCTAACAAGGAAGAATCTGGAAAAAGCGAGCCAAAGTCAATGACTAGTATTTCGTCACGATATTCGATGGCGTAGGCATTTTTCCCGACTTCGAGGAGTCCACCTAAGGCGAATACTCCTACTTCATTCGGTTTTAAGTTCATTCAATGCTCCTATGCGTCTTCAAAAGAATCGGTTATACGTCAATACACTATAAACAAAATGCTACAATAGTGCAAGAGATAGCCTATGATAGAAAAAATTGTCTTCTTTGATTTTGATGGAACCTTGTTTCATCATCAGACCGAACAAATTCCCGCATCGGCAATCAAAGTCCTCGAAGTACTCGCAAACGATCCTCATACCTACACCGTCTTAGCGACCGGCCGAACACATTACAATTTAACACCGTTTGCCAATCGCTTTGATTACTTTGATGGGTATGTCTTTTTAAATGGATTACACACTGAATTTCATGGTGTGGTGTTGGATGAGCAAATCATTGACCAATCGGTCGCAGGACCAGTGATTGATACCTTAGAAGAACTGGGTTTGTTTTATGGTGCATTTGCGGCAAGTGGGGAGTTTATTTCGCAGTTGACGCCAGAGATTGCTGCCGACTTTCAATCGGTCTCATTCAATGTGCCACCGGTTGGCAACATTCGTCAAATCAATGACATTCAACAACTGTTTTGTTTCACGCCATCCGAAAACTTTGCGGTCATTGCGGATAAGCATCCAAATTTTCGCATTATTCCATGGGATATTATGGGTTGTGACATCATCCCCAAAGGGGCGTCCAAAGCCGTGGGCATTAACAAGATTTTTGATCACTTGAATCAACCGATCAAAAGTTATGCGTTTGGGGACGGGATGAATGACCTTGAAATGTTTCAGCGAGTCGATGTTAGTGTGGCGATGGGCAATGCGATTGATGAACTCAAAGCGATTGCGACAATCACCGCACCAAGCGTTGATGCTGATGGGGTGTATGTCATTGCTCAACAATTCGGCTGGATCAAATAAAAAACGGACCTATTGGTCCGTTTCTTCATCGTCCTCATAATCATCAATGGTATACAGCGGTTCGATGCCCTCAGGTGGTGTGTCGATCACCCGGTCAAAAAATAACACTCCGTTCAAATGATCGAGCTCATGTTGAAAGACAATCGCAACGTACCCTTTTAGTTTCATTCGTACGTGACGTGTTGTATCGGCGTTCATGTCGTACAACACCGTTTTGACTTCGATTTCTTTGTGGCGTATCACAATGCCGTTGATCTCGCGGTCGACACTCAAACATCCTTCGCCAAACGGCAAGTAGGTTTGTTCCTCCCCGGGATTGATTAGTTCGGGATTGACAAAGGCAAATTCATGATGCATTCCGTCCATGTCATTGAAGTTGATGACAAACAATCGTTTGCTGATGTTAATTTGGGGTGCGGCCAAACCAATCCCAGGACGCAACTGATAGCGGTCTGCCAGTTCAGGGATTTGGCTCATCTTTATGTGTCCAAGCATGTCCTTTAAGATCGATTTATCCGATTCACTCAAAGGCAGGGCAACAGGTTGTGCAGTTTGACGTAAGGTCGGGTGACCTTCTTTAATAATTGCGACAGGTATCATACGGCCTCCACTTTGATTATTATAGCAGTTCTAGGAAGAGTGATTGCGAACAATCAGGCTGCTTGATACAATAGGATTGCATGAAAATGACATGGCTAAGCCAGTGGAACCGTTGGCAATTTCTTACTACCCAGCTCACCTTGATTAGTGTGCTGTTTTTATATCGGATTGCTTCTTTGGACGAATCCCTCGTTTGGTCATTGTTTTTGACCATTGTTTTAAGCTACTTGTTGGCCTATTGGATTGGGATTAGCTTGTATCCGATAATTGATCAAGCTCGCTTGCAAGGTGATTTCAAAGTGATGCGCAATACGATGTTGGTTCATCACATGCATCAAGTCGCCGGGATTGCGTTGTTTGTTGGGGCGGTGGTTGTCGGGTTAGAGTGGCTTGATTCAGCCAGGTATACGACGCTTTCAAGCATCGTGATTGGTGTGGTTGCCCTGGATAAAGTACTCAGTGCGACACTACGAGCCCAAGCCAGTAAGATTGTCTTACAAGCCCATGCTCTGCGCCGCAGTGTCTTGATTCTTGGGTTGATGATCGGGTTGTTTGTTTTGGCGCAACCTTGGATTGATTGGTACTTGTTTGGCTTGTTGATTGCAACACCAGTAAGTTCCATCGTTCGATTGCTGCTTGGTCATGGGCAAATGTACAATGAGTTTCGTTATCGTCGTCAATTTGAAGATTCTGGCAACAAACGATCACTACTATCCTTGCTAATCTTACTAACGCGCCGTTATGCGAGCACTTTTGTTCAAATCTTGATGCCATTTGGCATCGTTGTGGTGCTTGCGCTATTGTCGGTGGTCGTGGCGCTACCACAAGTGATGCCTTCGGTAATTAGTTCGCTGTTGCTCTTCGTTGCGGTGATTGCACTTGCTCGAACGGTTAATGTGACACTGCTCCCCGATACGTCCCAGTGGGTTCAGTATGTACAAGCGGGCAATCATGTTGTCTTGCGCGATCAACTGAGCATTATAACGGAACAACTGTTATATCGAAGCTTGATTATTGGTCTTGTTTGGTTTGGTACAGGGTTTGTCTTAGGTCCTAGTGTTTATAACAACGTACCGATGTTATTGGGTTCTACGGCTGTGGTCGCAGGGACAAGTTTTTATTTGTTTGATTCCAAAGTCCTTGGGTTATTGCATCCTTCCCAACAGTGGTTGATTGTCCTTGTTGCAATGGTGATTTTTGCAATCAATGTGAGTTTATTATTGATTTATTATCCTACGGTTGCGTTAATGATTAGCTGGGTGATGAGTGTGTTGTGGATTCACAGTGCGACTTTGCTTGTTTGGACCATTTCATTTGATGTGGAAATACGAGTGCACCTAATTCAAAGTGCTAAGATGATTGGGATTGCGGTCACTTCTTTGGTGGTGAATGCAGGGATTTACTGGTTGCTTCGTCAATTTCCACTTGGGGTCGAGCCATTTGTCGAACAACTCGTCTTTTTGGGGTTATTTGGTATTATTACAAGTGTTATTATGTACTCTTTGACGTTTGCGCTTGGTGTGCAACGTTCATTGAAATCAAGAACGGAATTGTCACAACAATTAGCCACACAATTTATGGAGTACGAAGAAGAGGAAGCGATATGGTAGAACGTCAGCAGTTTATCGTTTATTTTGAAACGAATTCAGTGATCAAACAAATCAAACCAATAGTCCATGTCACCTACGTGTCCGAACAACTAAAGTATTGTGTCGCGTTTTGTGATAAAAAACGGTTTGAAGGCTTTCAACAACAACTATTAAAGGTCAACGGTGTGGTCTCCGTTGAGCCATCGCACTTGACGATGGATGAACTGTATTTTGATGAATTTACCACGGTGAAGTAAAACTCCTTGACACAAGTTGTTATGGCTTGATAAGATGATGAAGCATCAAGGAGGAACTTATGGCAGTTAAATTGCGTTTACAACGTTTTGGATCGAAAAAAAGACCGTTTTACCGTGTCGTCGCCGCCGACTCAAGAAAGCCTCGTGATGGGCGCTTTATTGAGGTAATTGGGACGTACGACTCGTTGCAGACTCCTGCAGTCATCAAGATTGATGAAACGAAGGCGCTTGCATGGTTATCGACGGGAGCAAAACCAACCGATACCGTAAAATCTTTATTTTCCAAACAAGGGATTATGCAAAAATTCCATGAATCAAAACGCAACCAGTAAGGGGGCATCATGGAACAATTTGAGTTACTAATTCAACAACTGTTTTTACCACTTGTGATGCACGCAGAACTCGTCCAAGTATCGACAGTCAATGAAGAAGACAACTTGATCACGTATCAAGTGTTGGTTCACTCAGATGATTTAGGTCGAGTGATTGGCAAAGGCGGTCGCGTTGCGAATGCAGTTCGCACCATCGCATATGCAGGAGCAGCAAAAGAAGGCAAACGCATACGCATTGACATTGATGCACATCAACCGAACGAATAGGCCAGTGTGGCGGAATTGGTAGACGCGCTGGACTCAAAATCCAGTGGGATTAAACCCGTGTCGGTTCGACTCCGACCACTGGTACCACAAATGAAAGACCAAATGGTCTTTTTTTACTATATTCTTTGTCCAACATAGGATTATGAGTATAATAGAGTATCAGGAGGCTGTATGAAGAGCGTAATTGTCTATGATTCCTATTTTGGGAATACGGAATTGGTCGCTAAGACCATTCAAGAAATCTTTCAACAAAGCCATGATTCTACGCTAATGCATATTAGTGAAGCGTATGACCTTGACATCGAGGCGTATGACTTGATTGTGATTGGCTCGCCAACTAGATATTACAAGCCCACCGAACCCATCATCGAACTCGTCCGTGAAGTCAAACCATATCCAGTCAAAGTTGCGTTTTTTGATACGCGAATGGATGCAGAAGGTCACTGGCTCCTTGGACCGATTGAAAACTTACTTGGGTTTGCAGCGGATACGATGGTCTCCGTCATCGATTCGGGCGAAGCGAGCATGGACATCGAACCACTTGGTGTTTATGTCAAAACAACCAAAGGACCCGTTGGCAAACGCTCCCTCAAAGAGATTCAAGCATGGGCTAACCTGCTACTTGCTTCCGTTGCTCCATTGATGAAATCAGCCAAATCGAAAACAAAAGTCAAAGCCAAATCAAAAGGAAAACCAGAAGTCAAAGCACCAAAACCAAAGTCAACCAAACCCAAAGCGGCTAAAAAAGCCGCAGGAACTGCTAAACCAACTCCAGCTCCTAAAGCCACACCAAAACCAAAGCCCAAAGCATCTGCAGCAAAACCTAAGGCCAAATCAACTACACCAAAACGCCCACCGATTAAAGGCGCAACTAGTAATCAACCCCGTGCAGCTGCCGCAGGCCCGGTGTATGTTGTTGATTTGTCCACTGGCAAGCGAATTGATTTGCAGAGCATGACCGTTGTTCAATTGAAGCAATTTGCCAAAGACAATTTCAATAAAGGGTATGAAGATTTGACCCGTAGTCAATTGATTTTATTGAATGGAACGTCCGCGATTGACATCAAAGAACAAGCTCGTCAACAAGGGATCAAGAACTACTCTAAAATGCGTAAATCAGAGTTGATTAAGCTCTTAACCGCGAACGAAAAATAAATAATTTATTTTCCTCTTGCTTCTTGCTACGTGGCAGAATATGATACAAGTAGATTCATCATATGGAGGATGCCATGGCAACAAAAGCACCAGCGAAAAAACCAGCAAAAAAACCAAAGAAAAAATAATACGGCATCGTGTCTAGTCACAAAAGGACCATCGTGAGATGATCCTTTTTTTTATAAAATTGGATGAAATTAGCACTTGATACTTGACAGTGCTAATTTGAATGCGTTACGATAAGACCGTAGTGTTCCATTTGTGTCGTCACCCTTTCGCAAATGGATCCAAATGAAACAGAATTAAGGAGAATGCAAATGAAAAAAAAGTTTAAGACCGAGAGTCAGCAGTTATTAAATTTAATGATCAATTCAATCTACACCAACAAAGAGATTTTCTTGCGGGAATTGATTTCTAACGCTTCCGATGCGATTGACAAGCATCATTATGAGAGTTTGACGAACAACATCGCAAGTAGAGACTATCAAATAGTTGTAACGGTTGATAAGAAGAAACAAACAATCACGATTCATGACAATGGAATCGGGATGGATTATGAGGACTTGAGTGAGAATCTAGGGACGATTGCACACAGTGGAACCAAAGAGTTTCTTGCACAAGCGAAAAAGGTCGAATCGATTGGGCAGTTTGGCGTGGGCTTTTACTCAGCGTTCATGGTGGCCGATAAGGTCGAAGTTTATTCGCGCAAACACAACAGTGATCAAACATACAAATGGTCTTCAGATGGCTCAGATTCCTATACAGTTGCTGAAAGCAATCAAGAACTGGAAGGCACGAAGATTGTCTTGTATGTCCGTGACAGCAAAGAGTATGATTATGCTAAGTTTTTGGAAGACTATAAACTTAAGAATCTAATCAAACAGTATTCAGACTATATACGCTATCCAGTCACAATGAAGAACGATGATGGTGCGTTTGAAACCATCAATTCAATGATTCCAATTTGGAAACAAAGCAAAAAAGAATTGACTGAAGAAAAGATCAACGATTTTTACAAACACAAATTCATGGAATTTGATGAACCATTGATTACCATCCACACCAAAGCCGAAGGTCGATTGACCTACAATGCGATGTTGTTTGTGCCAAAGAAAGCACCCTTTGATTTACAAAACAAATCGTACGAAAAAGGTCTTCAATTATATTCCAAAGGCATCTTTGTCAAAGACAAAGCGAAAGAGCTTGTCACCGAATGGATGTTGTTTGTCAAAGGGATTGTCGACAGTTCAGACTTGGACTTGAACATCTCTCGAGAAACGATACAAGAAAGCAAAGTTCTAACACAAATTGGTGAAAACTTAGAGACCAAACTAAAAAAAGAACTCGAAAAACTACAAACCGACGACCCGCAAAAGTATCAAACGTTCTGGAATGAGTACGGCTTATACATCAAATACGGTGTGTATGAAATGTATGGCGCGAAAAAAGACCTGTTACAAGACTTGTTGCTGTTTCATTCCAATACCCGAGAATACATTACGTTCAAACAATATGTTGATGGTATGAAAGAGGGCCAAAAACACATTTACTATGCGACTGGAAGCAACAAGGATCAAATCGTGTCGCTCCCGCAAATGGACGCTCTTAACCACAAAGAGTATGAAGTCTTGTTGTTCACCCAAGAGGTTGATGAATTCATGATTCAAATGGTCCGTGAATATGCGGGCTTCAGCTTCAAGAGTGTCAATCACTCCGATTTGGACTTGCTTGACGACAAGCAAAAAAAAGAACTCGATCAAGTCAAAGAAAAATCGGTCAACTTGCTTAGTGCAATCAAAGACGAACTCAAAGACTTTGTCGATGAAGTCATCATTAGTTCACGTTTGACCGATAGCCCCTTATGTTTGGTCAGTGATGAAGCTATGAGCTTTGAAATGGAGAAAGTCTTAGCGCAAATGCCGAATGCTGGAGACATGAAAGCCAAACGAATCTTAGAACTCAATCCCAAGCATTCATTGTTTACTTCCTTAGAGTCTGCCTACAACAAAGACCCATTGTCGATTTCTAAATATGCAATCTTGTTACTTACTCAAGCGCAAATCTTGGATGAGTTGAAGGTTGATGACCCGAAACTCTTTAGTCAACGGGTCAACGATTTAATCATTCAAAGCATTCAGTAAAGCCAGCAGCGCTGGCTTTGCTTTTTTTTTTGCCTTGGTTTGCTATAATGTGAGGCAGAGGAACGCCATGCCCATTGCTCATTTGATTGATTTAAAGACGTTACGGATTACGGCAGAACCAGACTTTCACGGTGGAAAAATCTTTCAAGCTTCCTTGTTTCAAGGGGCAACCGAAGTCGAATTGTCCTTCATCAAACAAGAACATCACCATTTTTTTTATGCCTTACAATATACAGTGGGTGTCCAAGCCCACTTAAAAGTGAACAACGGATTTGATACACCAATTTATCATCAGTTATGGCTACACAGCAATGAATTTGCGGAAATGTTTCATACAACGACGCCATTAGGTCCAGAGTACCACCCAACTCATACAATCTTTCGAGTTTGGGCCCCAACCGCTTATGATGTTGAACTGCGGTTGCATCAAGACCCCCTAACGATTCATTTTATGACCCGAGGAGAGCGTGGGGTCTATGAAATTACAATCGAAGGCGACTTGGATGATGTGTTATACACGTATGTTACCCACGTTGAAGACAAGCTATTAGAGACCATTGACCCGTATGCATGGGCCAATGCATTCAATTCGACGCGTTCGTTGGTTGTCAATCCTGACAAGTGTAGCGGCGATCTATTTCAAGACGTCCCATCCGCCAAAGAACATCCAACTCAAACCATCATATACGAACTGAGTGTTCGGGACTTTTCAATGCATGGTGCGCAATCCAACAACGGAAAATTTATTGCGTTTGAAGAAGAATGTGCGCACGACGTTCGCTACCTCAAAGGACTTGGTGTGACGCACATTCAACTCTTGCCGGTCTATGACTTTGGCAGTGTGTGGGACCAAAACAATTTCTTTTACAACTGGGGCTATGACCCAGTGCAGTTCAATACGGTTGAAGGTTCGTTTGCGACAAATCCCAACAACAGTTCAAAATTACTTGAGTTTCAGCGGATGATCAAAGCCTTACATAACCAAGGGCTACGAGTCGTGATGGACATGGTGTTTAACCATGTGTTTTCCAAAGACGCCTTTATGTGGGAACGACTCGTTCCAGGATATTTCTTTCGTCACAATGACACGGTCCATTCGAATGGTTCGTTTTGTGGCAATGATGTCGAAACCCGTCAATCGATGGTGCGTCGATATATTATCGATACCTGTATACGCTTTGTCACCCACTTTGGTGTGGATGGATTCCGACTAGATTTAATGGGCTTGATTGACATCACGACCATCAATGAACTGCGGGCTGCCTTGGACAAATTGGACCCAACGTTTATGTTATATGGGGAAGGATGGCAAATGTTTCAAACATTCGCCGGTCAACATGAACTGGCGACCATTCCCAATCATGCGCAAACCCCACGGGTCGGCTACTTCAATGATTTGTTTCGCAATCGCTTGAAGCAAATGGACCGTGTAGAAGAGATCTATCAATTGTTTGAAAAATCGAATGGCTACTTACCCATCACTCAATCGATCAATTATGTCGAATGTCACGACAACGAGACATTGTTTGATGCGTTACATGGTGACTTTGAACGACATCAGTTATTGACGATGATGACGTTGCTTGCGCCAGGCATTCCGTTCTTGCAAGCGGGCCAAGAATTCTTTCGCACCAAAGGTGATATTGAAAATTCGTATTGTTCTCCGGATTCTGTCAATGCGATTGACTGGTCACGCCAGGACCGTTACCGCGTGTATACAGAGTTTGTTCGCAAGCTCATCCAGTACCGTCACGCCCATCCGGCACTCACCCATCCCGATGCAAGAGTGTCGATGGTCGATGAACAAGGCTTAAAAATCTTTCACTATGAATACCAAAACGATAGTGCAAAGCTGGTGCTCAATTTAACGAGTCGTAAAATCTTACGCCCCATCGATGCCCATTTATATTCACACGTCATTGAATCAGTGAATCTCCATGTTCCAGAGATTCACGCCTTCACCATGCTTTGTTTATGAGACTTGATAAGTACTTATCCCACACTGGTCAAGGAACGCGCAACCAGGTTCGTCACTTGATCAAACAAGGAGTGGTTGAAGTCGATGGCATCGTCTGCAAACAGGCCGCTCGTCACATCACCAATGAAGTTGTTAGCGTGTACGGAGAACGACTGAAGTACGAGCCATTTTTGTACTACATGATGCATAAACCAAAAGGCATTTTAAGTGCGTCCAAAGATGCCAAACTACCGACTGCCATTGATTTGCTGCAAGGCGTCAACCCTTTGCCTGTTCATGTGGTGGGTCGCTTGGACATTGATTCCACAGGATTATTGCTCCTAACAAACAACGGGGCACTTGCCCACAAAATCATTTCACCCAAGACCAAATACCCCAAACATTATCATGTGAGTGTGCGTGAGCCGTTGACACCTGCTCAAATCAACCGCCTTGAAACTGGGGTTGAACTTGATGGCATAATGACGAAACCATGTCAGGTCAGAGCGATTGATGGATTGACGTATGAAGTCATTCTAATCGAAGGCCGTTATCATCAAATCAAAAAGATGATGCATGCGGTAGCTAACGAAGTCACAGCACTGCACCGAACTCGGATTGGCCCATTGGTTCTTGATGATGCCTTGTTGCCTCGAGAGTACCGGGCGCTAACCGAAGAAGAAGTGCTTCAACTACAGACATTTCACGACGCATAACAATTAGTTTTGCGTTTTTTTAACTTCAACTTGACAAGCCAAAAGAAAAGGCTTACATTAAAGTATGGGAACGTTCCTATGGAGAGGCTATAATGCAAAAAGCTGAACGATCGAAGACGACCATCTTGGATGTCGCCAAGGAATCAGGGATCTCAAAATCCACGATTTCACGCTACCTAAGAGGCGATGTTGTTAGTCCGCAAAAAGTAGTGATGATTGAACAAGCATTGCGAAATAGCGGGTATGTGCGAAATAACTTTGCACAATACATGCGAACTAAGAAAACCGATTTGATTGGGATTGTTGTTCCTGACTTGGACAACCCCTTCTTCACAAAGATTGTCAAACGGTTGGATGAGTTGACGTTTGCCAAAGGTCAAAGTCTGATTATTAAAACATCGAATCGTTCCGTGGAACGAGAACAAGAAGTCATTCAATACATTCGAGGGTTTCGCGTCGATGCATTGTTTTTGTGCCGTTCGCAACTCAGTGATTCAGACATTCAAGCGTTGGAATTGGACATCCCTGTCGTATCGATCGATAAGTCGTATGAGACGATTCATTCGGTCGTCTCCAACAACTTTGACAATGGATTCCTTCTCACCAGTCACTTGATTCAACAAACGAACGCGCCAGTTGCCTTCTTTTTTGCGAGAAGAAGAGAGTGAATCGGTGCTCGAACGACTGCGTGATTGCCATCCGCAATGATTGCTGAACATCGTCAAGTGCATTCGTTTCGATATGACGTCAATCAGGGCGTGGATGTTGAGGCGCTGATTTCGTTTTGAAACAAATCACATCGAAGGGTTGATTTGTCGCAATGATAACGATGCTGTTAAAATCATGAGCATCATCAAGGATTATGTTGCATTCGGACGAATCAAACCATTATTAATTGCTGGCTTTGACAACATCAGCATTGCCAGTCAAATTACACCAGAACTTACCACCATCGACCAACACATCCAAGTGATGTGTGACACCGCTTTTGAATTGATTCAAGCTGGACAAACGCAAGTGGTTCACAAAGTGCATCCTTCTGAATTGATCATTCGTCAAAGTACATTAATGGAGACCAAACGATGAAAATTGGCGTCTTAGGAAGCATCAACATGGACATTGTGTATCAAGTCCAAACCGCACCACTGAAAGGTCAAACAGTATTTGGGTCCACGTATGACGTGTTGCCGGGAGGCAAAGGGGCCAATCAAGCAGTAATGATGAGTGCCCTTGGCATGGATGTCGCGTTCTTGGGAGCAATTGGCCCTGATGGCTTTGGACAAATGGCGATGACCGCGTTTGTCGACAAAGGCATTAAGCCGACCAATGTCGTATCGGTGAACGAACCCACTGGGATCGCTGTCATTGAATTGACGCAAAATGATAATTCGATTGTTGTCATTCCTGGTGCAAATTTATCGCTCACCAAAGCGGACGTCGATCAGTTCTTCCAAACCCATGATACGTTGGATGGCGTGGTTGCTCAGTTGGAGACGAATTTGGCGACTGTCGAATACTTTCTTCAAGTGGCGCATCAAAAACAGATTCGAACGATTTTGAATCCCGCTCCCGCACAGGCCATTACCCCAGAGTGGATGGAGTTTGTCGATGTATTGATTCCCAATGAACACGAAGCAGCGATGATCTTTGGTGACATCGAACGCACCGAGTTGGTCGGGAAATATCCGCAACGATTGATCATTACATTGGGCGACCAAGGTGCAATGTATCACGATGGTCAAAGTGTTGTGAATGTTCCTGCCAAAACTGTCAAAGTCGTCGATACGACTGGTGCAGGTGATTCCTTTGTCGCGGGGTTCGTCAAAGAGTATTTCCAATCAAACCAACTTCATGCCGCAATTCAGCATGGCATCGCGATTGCATCAATTACTTGTGAGCACTTGGGCGCGCAAGGCGCGTTTCACACCGTGAAGGAGATGACCAAATGAAACGACATGGAATGTTAAATGCACCAATTGCTGCGGTGTTAGCGCACATGGGACATAAAGATACGCTAACAATTGCAGATGCTGGATTACCGATTCCGTATGGTGTTGAGCGAATCGATTTAGCGATTCACAAAGGCTTTCCCAGTTTTTTAAGTGTGGTCGAAGCGGTCAGTGCTGACATGCACATTGAAGAACTGATTTTGGCCGAAGAGATCAAAACGTTAAATCCGACGGTTCATCAAGCAGTACTCGATCAATGTCCTGACATCTTGGTGACGTATGTATCGCATGAAGTCTTCAAACAACTAACACAAGAAACACAAGCAGTGATTCGAACCGGTGAAGTGACCCCGTATGCGAATGTCATATTCGTATCAAACGTCAACTTTTAGAGGCGATATGAACGTTGTAATGCAACACATCAATAAATCATTTGGTCCAGTTCAAGTTCTCCATGACGTGCAATTAAGCGTCAATTCGGGAGAAATTTTAGCGATGGTTGGTGAAAATGGAGCAGGAAAATCCACGTTAATGAAGATTTTAACTGGGATTTATTCCAAAGACAGTGGTGAGATTTTGATTGACGATCAAGCGGTGGAGTTTCATACCATCCGTGATAGTGAAGCCAAAGGCATCTTTATCGTGAATCAAGAGCTCAAT
The DNA here is from genome assembly GCA_018401215.1 of Bacilli bacterium. Taxonomy (GTDB): domain Bacteria; phylum Bacillota_I; class Bacilli_A; order MAG-NZ; family MAG-NZ; genus M30B81. Next base: position 18,816 of record JAGYLA010000013.1, read on the forward strand.
GTATTCAAAGACATGACAGTGCTTGAAAATCTCTTTTTGAACAAAGAGCACTCTCGCTTTGGGATGATTGATGAAAATAGTCAACGAAGCCAAGCAATTACAGTGTTTCAACGGTTAGGAATCAGTTTAGATTTGGATACCCCCGTCGGTATGTTTTCAGTGGGTCAACAACAACTCCTCGAGATTGCCAAATCGTTATTGCTCGAAGCCAAGTTGATTATCATGGATGAGCCGACTAGCGCGTTATCAGGAAAAGAAATCGAGATGTTGTTTGATGTCATCCGTCGCCTCAAAGAGGCGGGAACAGCGATTATTTACATCTCGCATCGAATGAAAGAAATCTTTGATTTGTGTGACCGAATCATCATTCTTCGCGATGGACGTTTTATCCTTTCTTCGTCCATCGCTGAGATGAATTTTGATTCGGTAATCAAAAACATGGTGGGATACGATTTGGGAGAATTGTTTCCTGACAAACCAGAGCTACCGCCGGGCCCTGAAATCCTTCGGGTTGAAGGACTAAGTGATGCAACCCGGTTCCATGATGTAAGTTTTTCTGTTCATCAAGGAGAAATCTTAGGGTTTGCTGGTTTGATGGGGTCGGGACGCACCGACGTGATGAATGTGTTGTTTGGTGTCGAACCTAAAACTGCCGGTCAAGTGTTTATCGACAATGAACTTGTCAATATCACATCCCCGCGCAAGGCAAAACAAGCAGGCATGGCGTATGTGACAGAAAATCGTAAAGACGAAGGATTGTTTTTAGATTTTACGATCAGCAATAACATCTTAATGAACAATTTACGACGCTTGAGTCACCGAGGTGTCGTTAACCAAGATAAGACGACGCAGTTTGCTGATGAGTTGATGACACAAGTCAATGCGAAGTACCAAGGATTGTCGCAATTGATTGAAGAACTTAGTGGCGGAAACCAACAAAAGGTGGTTTTGGCCAAGTGGCTCGGGACCAATCCGAAAGTCTTGGTGCTCGATGAACCGACCAGGGGCATCGATGTCAATTCAAAAAAACAGATTTATGAACTGATCTTTACCTTGGCCAAACTTGGTATGGCGATTGTCGTTGTCTCTAGTGAGCTGATTGAGCTGCTCGGCATTTGTGACCACATTGTGGTCATGCGTGAAGGTGCGGTTATGACACATCTTGAAAATCAACAATTAACCGATGAAGAAGTAATGAAACACATGATGGGAGGAGTGATTTGATGGATGCATTCAAAAAAAATCCAGTGGCTACGGCGTTAAATTTCGTGAAAAGCAATGTGCCATTGATTGGGTTGTTGATCATTATTGTGTTGTTAGCAATCCTTACTCCCGCATTTTTAACGGTATTGAACATCTTAAACGTCCTTCGTCAAGCATCGATCAATGGCTTTCAAGCCTTTGGGTTGACGCTAGTCATCATCTCTGGTGGCATCGATTTGTCTGTTGG
>JAGYLA010000014.1 GCA_018401215.1 Bacilli bacterium
TTGATGTGGTTGGTTAAGCGAATCACATCGGCATCACTAATGTATTGGTGATTTAAGGTAATGCGCTCATTGAACACAACAACAAACGGTGAAATGTACGTACCTACTTTGTAGCCTGCTTCCAGTAAAATGTGTTTTAAATAACTAACGACACTCCCTTTGCCATTCGTGCCACCGACATGGATGCACGGGTAATCAATTGGCGACCCAAAAAGCTCGAGTGCTTGTTCCACTCGGGCTAAGTCCAAGCGACGCTCAAAGAAGCGTGGCTCGTAAATCCATTCAATACATTCGTCTAGTGTTTTAAACATATTTTCCACTACGATTATACCAAAGCCCAAGGAAAAACACCTCGTTAGAGGTGTTTTTCTTCCATGTATTCTTTTCTGGTTTGAATCACTTTGACCGCAATCTCTTGGGGGCATTCTTCGTAGGAAGCAAATTCCATTTCAAAGCTACCTCGTGCTTGTGTGAGTGACTTCAAATCATTGGTGTAGGTTAGCATTTCTGCTTGCGGTACTTTTGCACTAATTAACGTAAGGGACCCAATGGGTTCTAAGCCACGAACCAACCCGCGGCGGCGACTCATGTCCCCCATCACGTCACCAGTATATTCGGTTGGAACTTTGATTTTGACGTCCATCACTGGTTCGAGTAACGTAGGTTTGGCTTTCATGAAGCCATCTTTATAAGCAAGACTAGCAGCCATTTTAAAGGCGAGTTCTGAGGAATCGACCGCATGATACGATCCATCGTAAAGTACCGCCTTCAAGCCAATCACCGGATAGCCCGCTAAGCCACCGTGTTGAATCGCTTCCACCAAGCCTTTTTCGACAGCTGGGATATAGTTTTTGGGCACCGATCCACCAAAGATTTCTTCGGCAAAGATAAACTCTTCGTCAGTCGGTGAGAATTTAATATGGACATCGCCGTACTGGCCACTCCCACCCGATTGTTTCTTATATTTTCCTTGGACGTCGGCAGTCCCTTTGATCGTTTCGCGGTAGACAATTTCCATGTCTTCCAGGTCGACATTGACTTTGAATTGATGGTTGAGTTTTTCAATGTACAAATCAATGTGTTTTTGACCTTGGCCACCAAAGAGTAATTGTCCAGTTTCTTTGGGACGAAGTACCGCAACACTGCGGTCTTCGGTTTCAATGCGTTGCAGCGCTTGGGCAATTCGGTCTTCGTCCGCTTTGGTTTGCGGCACCAGTCCAACATATAGTGTTGGTTGCAGCGTAGGCACCCCATACAGTGGAGTCGTTACACTAGGGTCCGCTAACGTCATGCCCGTTTTGACCTCATCCAGTTTGGTCAAAACGACCAAGTCCCCTGGATGCACCACATCAGCTTCCACGTGGTCTTTGCCTCTGAAAAACAATAACTGGTTGGGGCGAAGTTTATCGCGACCCCCGACGACTTGCATCACCGTTGATTTGTCGAGTTTGCCGGATTTGACTTGAATATAACTCAAGCGACCTAAAAACGGGTCAACGACCAGGTTTTTTGAAGACAACAGCTCTAAATTTATTGTCGTCAAAGACTTCTTGTTCGACCTCTCGACCGGTGTCTTTGAACTGGATCGTTGCTTGCATGTGGCACGATTTCTGTGATTGCCTAACAACTCCGCCGGTCCAATGTTTTCTATCGGCGCACCGATTAAAATCGGTACGACATTTCCATGCAGGACGCCGCTTTGCTCCCCTTCGAATATTTCTTCTGGTGTAAATTCAACGCCATCGAAGAATTTCTCCATCAAATCGTCGCTACTTTCCGCAACGGCTTCTAACATCATGTCACGGTATTCTTTAAGTTTGCTCGCGTAGTTTTCGGACATTGGTTGATCAGTGAACGATCCATTCGTATAAATTCGCTCTTTTTGCGAAAAGACACGGGCAATGCCTTTGAAATCAGAATGTTCGCCAATCGGAACTCCTAGTGGCATACATCCTTTGCCGAATTTTTCTCTGATTTGCGTGATTAAAGCATCAAACTCGGTGTTTTCTTTGGCCAATCCATCAATAAAGATTAAGGTTGGAATCGAATACTTGCGCAGCAACTCAAAGTATTTTTCCGTTCCGACTTGAATGCCGCTTTGACCATCAATCACTAAAATCGCAGCACTACTGACACGAAGTGCCGCAGTGACTTCGGCTTCCATGTCCAAAAAACCTGGTGCATCTAAAAAGTTGATTTTTTGGTTTTGATATTCCACAGGAACAATCGACGTTGATAAACTCATTTGATTGTCTTTTTCTTCTTTTAAGAAGTCCGAGACGGTCGAACCACTTTCGACGGACCCTTTGGCTGAAATGACCTTTGCATATTGTAAGATCGATTCAAGCAAAAAGGTCTTACCGCTGCCTTGGTGTCCCACCAAGGTGACGTTTTTGACCGATTCTGATGGATAACCCTTCATAGTAAACTCCTTTAGTAGTATTTAATTCTCATGACGTTATTTTATCATGAAAACGCTTTTTTAAAAGAGGGCGTTTAGGAAGAAATTGCTTTGATTGCATTCTCGACTTCATTCAACTCTTGAATGTATTTGTCGCGCTTGGCTTCTTCGATTTCAATCACCGCGTCGGGTGCTTTGCTCAAAAACAATTCATTCGCAAGCATCGTATCACTACGAGAAATTTCTCCTTGCAAGCGACGTTGTTCTTTACGTAATCGTTCTAATTCAGCGTTCATATCGACCAGTCCTGACATGGGGAGTATGATCGTGGCGTCAGCTAAAGTTAAGCGCACCACTTCATTGGTTTCTGGGGTAGCAAACTCCAATCTACTTGGGTTAATAAATTTTTGGATATAAGCAAGTAAGGGAGTAAGTTTTGCTTGTGTTGTTTCACTTGTTTGAATGTAGCACTCAATCGGTTTGGATAGTGGAACTTGATACTCACTTCTTGTATTGCGTACTTGGGTCACCAGCTCAATCATCAAGTCCACATCATTCAGTGAATCATTCAAAGGAAGCGCACTAGGCCAAGGTGAGAGTGAAATGCTATCTCTGTCACCAGGTAATTGTTGGTAGATGTGTTCGGTCATAAACGGACTAAATGGATGCAAGAGTTTTAAAATTGCTTCAAGCATGGCTAGTAGCACGGCTTTGGTTTGTGCATCTTCAGGATGTAATTTAGCCATTTCTACATACCACGCCGCATACTCATCCCAAGCAAAGCCAACGAGTTGTTTGGCAACTTCGCCAAACTCAAAGCGTTCATAATCACCATCCAATGATGCAAGCATCGTATTGAACCTTGAAACAATCCAGCGGTCAATCGGTTTGAAGGAAGCGGCATCGAGTTCAACAACCTCATCGACGTTCATTAAAACAAACCGAGCCAAGTTCCATACTTTGTTTAAGAAGTTCCAACTGGCTTCGACCTTTTCTTCTGAGAACCTGACGTCTTGGCCAGGGGTCGAGCTGGTGGTCAGCATATAACGTAGCGCATCGGCACCATATTTGGCAATGACGTCCATCGGGTCAACACCGTTGCCGAGTGATTTACTCATTTTTCGACCTTGGTCGTCACGAATCAACCCATGAACCACGACGTGGTCAAACGGTTTATTTTGGGTAAATTCTTCGGCTTGAAAGATCATTCGAGCGACCCAGAAAAAGATAATGTCGTAGCCTGTAACTAAGACGCTGGTCGGATAGTACCGGTTGAAGTCTTCGGTTTCTTCTGGCCAACCAAAGGTTGAAAAGGGCCAAAGCGCACTTGAAAACCAGGTATCAAGCACGTCTTCCTCTTGCGTCCAACCGGCGCCTGGTGACTCAACTTGAACACGAAGTTCATCGCCATTGAACCAAGCGGGAATCCGGTGACCCCACCATAATTGACGGGAAATGCACCAGTCTTGAATGTCATCCATCCAGCGTAAGAACGTTTGTTCAAAGCGAGGTGGAACGAAGCCAACGCCGTCTTGTTGTTGACGTTTGATTGCGGCTTTGGCTAGGGGTTCCATTTTGACAAACCATTGTTTGCTTAACCTCAGTTCCACCAGGGGCACCGGTACGTTCAGAATGACCAACTGAGTGGGTAATCGGTTCAATCAACGGGCAAAGGTCTAACGCTTGCAGAGTCGCCCGATGAGCTGTTTGCGACAAACAAAACGGTCCATGCCGTTATATTGAAAGGCGTTCGTTCATCATTGCCGTCTTCGATCCCCACCACAAGAGTGGCATGTCTAAGTTGTGTGTGATGCCAATGTGATAATCGTTGGGGTCATGAGCGGGAGATTACTGACCGCGCCATTTCCAGAAAACCATGTCAACGTACGTGTCAGTAATCACCAGAAATCAAAGTCTTTGTGCCAGAGATTAAACACTCGTTGACCAACAAATTTCGCCACTCTATCGTTTTGTCGTCTGGATGCACCATCAACGCAGTATCCCCAAACATTGTCTCGAGGTCAAGCGTGGTCGCAATCGTGATTGAATCTGAACCATCTTCTATTACATAGCGAAAATGATACATCGCACCTTGAACATCAAGTATTCGACTTCGATGTTCGACAGTGCAGTTTTGCGGGTCCCGTGAATGATTCGCAAACTCTCCTTGATAAATGAGACCTTTGTTGTATAAGGAAATAAAGACGTGGTTGACCGCGTCGTTTAAGCCATCCATCTAGGGTAAAGCGTTCTTTGGAGTAATCGAGCGATAAGCCAAGTTTGGCCCATTGTTGTTTGATGTTTGCGCGTATTCGCTTTTTCCGCTGCCCATGCGGCGTCCAAAGAAACGCTCTGCGCGACCTAAGTCCGCGCTGGCGAAATGCCTTGCGCTTTGAGTCGTTCGTCGACTTTAGCTTGCGTGGCGATGCCGGCATGGTCCATTCCTGGAAACACCATAATGTATCAAAGCCTTGCATCCGTTTGCAACGCACAATGATGTCTTGAATGGTCGAGTCCCCACGCGTGTCCCAAGTGAAGTTTACCTGTGACATTGGGCGGTGGAATGACAATCGAAAATGGTTGTTTGAGCTATCACCACTCGCAAATGCTTGTTGCTCAGCAACCACCAGTCGTACAAACCGGCTTCGACGGCACGAGATGATCGTATTTTTCCATTAGTTGTTCCTTTCGTTGGATGGGAAGTAAGACATCTACGGTGTGATCGTCGCTGTAATATTCAACAAGAGGGCGTGTCGAATCAATGGTTGTCTCATACACATCCCTCAAGGCCTCAAAGGCCGGACCGATGTGATGAGTCGGTCAGCTTTTACCAAGCGAACGCTTGCATACAATCCAACAGGACCATCGATTTTCTCAAATTGGTCAAACGTGTCTTCAGGCAACATCGGAGCCCAAAACGGTAGGCTTCACAGGCTAGATGGGCCATACTGCTTAACCCATAAATTTGCGGCCTTGAAGGGGACCAAGGCATACCGTTTAAATACTGGCCATCCAACTTTGATGTTATGTGGTTGATTGGTCGTATTCATGGTATACAACTTGCCAGTTTGTAAGGTGACAATAGAGATTGTGTATTCCATAATTCCTCCAATAAAAAAGTCCTTATCTAAGGACCAGGAGCAATGTTTCCGCCACATTACCACCTTAGTTCATCTGATCGCAGATGCACTCAATCCCCGGTAACCGTGGGGACGGAAGTAAACTACTGTTGTTCATTTACTTGGCTCCAAGGGACGTTCACATTGTGCGAATGCGCCTTCCACCAATCGTAACTTGCGTTCTCTATGAATCACGCAAACAAGGTTACTTTTTCTTTGTCGACGCCTATATTTAAGTGTATCAAAGCGCTTGGCGGCACCATTCAGATAGTACTGCCCTCAACGGCGAATCCCGTTCGTGTTTCGGTACTTGTTGGTAATAATTGATCGGCTTATCCAGGTTTGAAATGATCGGCAATGGTTTTCAAATGACGATGAATCGTCGAGCCTATTTTATATCGATTTTAGTGACAATCCAAAGAAAACGGAATGGCAAAGTGTTGCAAAGTACTCCACCATCATCGTGTCTTCCAACTGCGCTTGGTGTATGTCGCAGCTCATCCACCAAAACAAAGCACGTTTGAGTTGTTCCGCGATGTCAAATACGTTTCAATCATCGTCCCAAACTCAGCGCGTTTGGCTTGTGAGACCTTGGCATAGCCCGCCTATCTGGTACATCGACGAGTAACAGCGTTCATTGATCGAATAAAAGTGAAGGGCTTAGGTTTTCCAGGATGGCTTGACGTGTAAGCAAGTTTCTTTTGTTTGGTGAGCGCATTGATTAAACTGCTTTTTATAGCATTACTGCGCCCCAAAAAAAGACATATTCTGAGGATGTTGTTTTGGGGTATTTGTGTCTGGTCGCATTGATGACAGGCGCTAAGGTCGCTGAGGTTATGTTCATACCGCCATTATAACAAAAATCCGATAGGCATTGGCCTATCGAGAAGGTTAACAACAATCACATCACGGATGTGGTCTGCTGTAATAATGTTGAGTTTCTTTTTTGACTTCATTGGGTAAATCTGTCGATGTCTTTTTCATTGTCTTTGGGAATAATGATGGTTTTTAATCCACTGCAGTATGCCGCAATTGATTTTCCTTCAATCCATAATCGGCAAGATGCGCCCACGTAACGTGATTTCACCAGTCATCCCCCAATGAATCGGTCGACTTTACGATTGGTTAAGGCACTAACAAGTGCGGTTGTCATGGCGAGCACCTGCACTTGGACCATCTTTAAGGGAACAGCCCCTTCAGGCACGTGGATATGAATGTCATTGACCGAGAACACATCCCCAGGGTCAATGTTGTAAATTGCGGCGTTGGATTTGACAAAACTCAAGGCAGCTTGATTGCGCTTTCTTTCATCACGTCACCAAGCTTACCGGTCAAGACCAATTTTCCATTGCCTTTTTTATAATACGTCACTTCAACGGGTAATGTATCGCCACCAAAACTGCGTGTACACGCTAGGCCTGTGACGACACCCAACGGTCTTTGTCTTCTTTTCATTGAATTTAAAGTGGTTTTGCCAAGTACTCGATCGAGTTTTTATTGTTGATGACAATTTCGTTGTATTCGCCTTTTTCTAAAATCTTACGAACACTTTTACGGCACAAGCTACCAATCAAGCGTTCTAGTTGACGAACACCCGCTTCGCGCGTGTAACGACGAATCATGTCTTTCAATGCGCCATCAGTCACTTTAAGAATTTGCTTTGGTGAGTCCATGCTTCTCAACGGCGAGCAACCAAGTGTTGTTTGGCGATTTTGTAGTTTTTCTTCTTCGATATAACTTGATAACTGAACAATTTCCATGCGGTCACGCAAGGCATCAGGAATGTAATCCAAATAGTTTGCGGTTGCAATAAACATGACTTTTGATAAATCATACGCTTCTTCCAAATAATGATCGGAGAAGTATTTGTTTTGCTCGGGGTCTAACACTTCAAGCATCGCGCTTGACGGGTCGCCGCGGTAATTGCTACTCATTTTGTCGATTTCATCAATTAAAAATACAGGATTGACGACTTTCGCTTTGCGCATTCCTTGAATGATTCTACCGGGCATTGCGCCAATGTAAAGTTCGGCGGTGACCACGGATTTCACAAGTCTTTGACGCCGCCTAAGGCAATTTTAATGAACTCACGGCCCAGTGCTTCAGCGATGCCTCTAGCAAGTGAAGTTTTACCAACTCCTGGAGGACCCACCAAACATAAAATTGTTTGGGGTGTTTTTTTTGTTGCAATTTTTACTGCCAAGTATTCAACGATGCGGTCTTTGACTTTTTCTAAGCCAAAGTGTCCTTTGTCTAAGACCTTGATTGCGTTCTTTAAGTCATTGTTGTCATCGGTTTTTTCGTTCCATGGCAAATCAACGAGTAAATCCAAGTAAGACCGAATCACACCCGACTCTGCGGAGTTTTGCGGCAAAGATTCATAGCGAGCAAGCTCATCGATCGCTTTGACTTCAATGTCTTCAGGCATTTTTTTCTTTAATATTTTTTCACGAAGTTCATCAATTTCGGATTCTTTCTTCGCTTTGTCGCCAAGTTCATTTTGAATTGCCCGCATTTTTTCGCGCAAATAATATTCTTTTTGGTTTTCGTCAATCGTTTGGCGAACACTCTTGTTAATCTCATTTTCGAGTTCTTTGATGTATTTCTCTTTTTCAACGTCCGACAAACACATTTTTAAGCGTTCGTTGACACTACCGGTCGAGATGTATTTGTATTTGTCCATCTCTTGGATTTTTAAATTGAATGCGACAATGTTCGCAAGCTTTTCACTGGTCAAACCACCCTGGATGGCTTGAACCACCGTTTTACCGTTGACGAAAATTTCATCGGCATGGTCGATGACTTCATTGACAATCATTCGAATCAATGCGACTTCTTCATCCGTATCTGGTTGTTCAGTCGGTTGATATTTAACAAACACGGTAAAAAACGGTGTTTGTGAAATAAAGTAATCGACCAAGACACGCTGTGTGGCACGGATTTTTACTTTATAGTTCCCGTTTGGTAATTTGATCTTCATGATCACTTTACCGACGACACCATACTCATACAAGTCTTCAGGGCCTGGGTTGTCTGTATTGGTTTCTTTTTGAATTAGTAAAACGACCTCATTGTCGTTTTTCTCGGCTTCAAGAAGCGCATTCACGCTAAATTGACGCCCGACTTCTAAACGGATGTCATTATCTGGGATTGGAACAATTCCACGGATGGCAACCGCTGGAAGTGCTTTTTCAATATATTCTAATGGTAAGGCCATATCGTCACCTTCTTCTGTTCGACTCATGTTGCTTCTTCATTATAGCACCAACACAACAAGTGTACTGGTAGATGCATTATAAACCCTATCCCGAAACCAAGTGAATACTTACGCTTGTTTTTCTAAATAAGAAGCCACTTATAAATAACCGATGGGTGCTAAAAACGCCCAATGGGCGTTTGTTATGATTTGATGTGTTCAATCAAGTAATCAACAGCTAGCTGGGTCTTTAATTGCTCGGTCAATCCTTCGACGGTCAACGCTTCCTTAACTTGAGCGAGTTCCATCTTGTATTGCGCAGCGATGTCCGCATACGTTTCTTCAATCTTTGCTTCACTCGGTTTCAACTCACGAGCCGTCGCGATCGCTTCTAACACCAAGCTATAACGTAGTTGGTCTTCGGCGCGTTGATGTAAGTCTTGTTTGTATTGTTTCAAGTGTCGTGCCTTGAAATTGTAAGAACATTTCTAACTCGATGTTATATTGTTTGGCTTGACGCTCGGTGTCTTCCATCATTCGGTCCATTTCTGCATGAATCATGTCATGGGGAATATCGACGGTAGCGCTCGTTGCGGCTTGGCGAACCACCGAATCAATCAATTGATTCTTCGCTTGTTCGGCGTTTTTGGTTTCCATCTCTTGACGAATTTCCGCCAACAACTCTTCTTTGGTGGTTGCTTCTTTACCAAGTTCTTTGATCAACTCTTCGGTAAGCTCTGGTAAGATCGTCTCTTTGATTTCATGCAAGACAACTTTAAAGACCACGGGTTGACCAGCTAAGGTTCTCGGCTTGATATTCTGCGGGAAAGGTCACTGGTACGTCTCTAGTTTCGCCAATCTTTAAGCCAATCATTCCTTCTTCAAACCCAGGTATAAATTGACCAGAACCAATTTTAAGTTGATGGTTCTCGGCTTTGCCGCCTTCAAATTCTTCACCATTTAAGTATCCGGTAAAGTCAAAGATTGCGGTGTCGCCTTGGGCGAGTGTATCACCTTTTTTTGGCAATAATTCTGATTTGTGACTCAAACGATGTTCAAGTTCTGCTTCGACGTCACCGTCTAAAATGGCGGTGTCAACGCGAGTCGCTTTGATCCCTTCAACGTCCCCTAGAGTCACTTCCGGTTTGACAGCGACATCGACAAAGTAGGTCATTGGTTTGTCTTTGCCTAAATTGTTCATGTCAACATCAATGTGCGGTGGCGCCACCGGTGTAATTTGACTTTGTTCCAGTGCCTCACCATACGTGTGATTGATCGTATGGTTGATCGCTTTTCATACAAGCGTTCCAAGCCAAACATTTTTCAAAGGTTGCACGCGGCACTTTGCCTTTGCGAAAGCCTTTGACTTCGACAAGTTTGACTTCCTCTTCAAACGCGTGGTCTAATCCGTGATTGAATAATTCGGCCTCAACTTCAATCGTCAATTTGACCATGGAATTGGGCTGTTTTTCTACCGAAACTTTCATACATTTCTCCTTTATAACGAACGGCTAAAGTCTAACAAACCACCATGAAAAAGCAAACAACTTACGTTGTTTGCTTGATCGGGTGATAACCGGCTTTGGTGATTGCTGCGAGTGCTTGCGCACTGTGTGCATCATCGACCGATACGGTCTGCGATGCCAAATCGACCACGGCGGTAATCTGCTTCGGTTTCTAACGCCGTTTGAAATGGTCTTCACGCAGTGATTGCAATCCATGTCTGTAACATTAAAGATTGTTTGTGCCATTGGTTCTCCTCCCTCAATTTGTTCTAGTTTCATGCCTTTTAAACGCAAGGCGTTCATGACTACAGTAATACTACTAAAGCTCATCGCGACAGCTGCGACAGTTGGGGACAATAACCCAAAGGCTGCCATTGGAATCGCAATGATGTTATAAGCTAAAGGCCCAACCAAAGTTTTGATAAATGTTGCGCAGTGTCGCTTTGGAGACATCAATCGCTTGATTCACCAAATGCAAATTGTGGGCAAGCAAGGTCACGTCACTCGATTCAATCGCGATGTCAGAGCCATTGCTCATTGAGAAGCCAACATTGGCGGCTTTTAATGCAATCGCATCATTGATTCGTCTCCAACAAAGGCGACAAAGTAGCCTTGTGATTTGATTTCTTCGACAATCGTTGCTTTTTCGTCGGGCAAAACACTTGCGTACACATGATCAATTCCGACACTTGCGGCAATCGATTGTGCCACGGCTTCGTGGTCCCCGGTAATCATAAAGGTTGCAATACCTCGCTTGTGCAAGGCTGAAATTGTTGCTTTTGCATCGGCTTTGACTTGATCTTGAATCCCAAAGAGTAACCGAGCGACGCCATCAACGGCACCATAAACTAATGTTTTTCCTGCCGCAGCTAAGGTGTCAGCTTCTTCAGTAAAGTTCGATACATCAATCTTCTCGTCACTCATTAAACGAGCGTTCCCCACAACAACCATTGACGCATTGACCATTCCTTGCACCCCTTTGCCACCCACGGTTTCAAACTCCGTGACTTCATTAAGAGGAACTTGTTTGTAAGAGACAATTGCTTGCGATAAGGGATGTACACTCAGTTGTTCCAAACTAGCAATCGATGAGAAATAGCTCATTTCTCCGTAAACATCCGTCACCTTGGGTTGACCCATGGTGAGGGTTCCTGTTTTGTCAAAGGCAATCGCATCGATCTTATTGGCGGTTTCAAAGAACTCGCCACCTTTATATAAAATTCCAGCGGTTGCGGCCTTACCACTTCCGACTAAGATGCTCGTCGGTGTCGCTAACCCAAGCGGGCAAGGACAACTAATGACGAGGACCGCCACTGCCGCACGTACGGCAAGACTCAATTCAGCACCTAATACCACATACCAAACAACAAAGGTGATGATGGCGATCGAAATCGCGGCCGGGACAAAGATACTACTAATGCGGTCGGCGGTTCGTTGAATCGGTGGTTTGGACGACGATACTTCTTCGACCGTTTGAATGATTTTCGCTAAGACCGTATCCACTCCAATGTGGGTGGTTTGAATGACAAGTTGTTGGCTTTGGTTGATTGTTGCGCCAATCACCTTTTCCCCAACGAGTTTATAGACCGGAATGGATTCACCAGAAATCATCGATTCATCGATAAAACTTTCACCCGTGACAATCACTCCATCCACCGGAATGCGTTCCAGTGGTCTAACAATGATCAAATCCCCCTCGACCACATCTTCAATCGAGAGTTCTAGTTCGACCCCATCACGCAAGACTCTTGCGACTTTGGCTTGTAAATTCAGTAAACCTTCCAGCGCACTGGAGGTACGTTTTTTTGCTAAATGTTCCAAATAGTTCCCAATCAAAATCATCGTGATGATCGTGGCACTGGTTTCAAAGTACATGTCCATCATGTGACCCATCGCGTGCCAAAAGACACCACTGTTGATCCACACCCACATACTATACGCATACGCACTAGAGGTCCCAAGAACGACCAATGCATCCATGCCTAAGACGCCTTTGCGTAAGCTCTTATAAAACCCGCGGTAAAACAAACGACCGACATAAAACTGAACCGGTGTCGCCAAGGCAAACTGCACGGCTGGTTGCATCAAAAACATGCTCAACCTTGGGGTCATCCATGTTGCACCAAAGTGATGCCACATCGTCCAAAGCAAAGGAATCGTTAATGCCAGAGAAATAAAGATGTCACGACGAAAGACACGTTCGGCTTTGCCTTGGTTGGCGACTTCGTCTTTGGCCAAGATCGGTGTATAGCCCGCTTCACGAACAATTGCCGCAATTTGCGGCAATCCAATCGCTGCTTCGTTATAGTCCACCATGATGCGTCCCGCACCAACATTGACTTTGACACTAACATCATCATACAAATCAAAGGTTTTTTCTAATGTTTTCGCGCAGTTCGCGCACGTCATTCCTTCAACAACAATACTGCGTTTCATGTTACGCTCCGACTACCAAATTCATTAAACATTTGAATGATTTCTTGTTCATAATTGCCACTGATGTCGACATTGGTAAAGTTCGAACGAACAAATGACCCGTTCTCAAACGTCACCACAAGAGGGGTTCCGCGATAATCATACTTTCCTGTACGGGCCCATTCGGCCGCTTCCGCTGAATCAAATCGCAACTCAACATATAAGACTTCATTGATGCCTGCAGATTTGGCATGAGCGTCGATGCGTGGTGTCATCGTGACGCAGGCACCACAAATCGGTGAACCAAAATAGACAAAGGTAATATCACGTTCTGCGATAATGTCTTCCATTTCACGCATCGTGACCAAGGTAAAGACGTGTTCTGCACTGTCCAAGTTGTACGCTTCGGCAAAACGAACTTTATCGTCCGTTTGACACGCGGTCAATATCAAAAGTAATCCGAATACCATTAATTTCTTCATGCATGCTCCTCAATGGGACAACTGTAATTGGTTTCTTTCAGTTGATTGGTTTGTAATTTTTCTAAATCTTCTGCATAAGGTGACTGCGAGCGTGACTGAATGAACATCATCACCATTGCTTCGTTTTGATGAACGCTTGGAGTCAACGAATAATAGACTCGCTGTCCTTCTTTTTGTGTCGTGACAATGCCTGCACTTCGCAAGCGCGCCAAATGCTTGCTGGCAGAGACTTGGTTGATGCCCAAGACTTCTTGCAGCTCACAAACACAAATCGGTTGTTCTAGTAAGACATTGACAATACGATGTCTTGTTTCTTCGCCTAATACGCGGCATAGTTCGACTGTTTTCATACTCTTATATTACTCTTAAGGTATATACTGTTCAAGCAATATACTCTGCTCTTTTCAACCAATTTTATAGTGTGTATAATAGAATGCATGCCTCAGTAGCTCAGCTGGATAGAGCACCGCCCTTCTAAGGCGGGTGTCGGGAGTTCGAATCTCTCCTGGGGTGCCATGAATAAAAATAGACCGACTTATCGTCGGTCTTTGTTTTGATTCAAAAAGGCAATCACTTCGTTTGGCACAAAGGCCGATACGTCCCCACCAAGACGGTGGACTTCTCGCACCATACTACTACTAATAAAGGCATTTTCGGTCTTGGTCATAAAAGAATACCGTTTCAATCTCGGGTTTAAGACATTGTTGGCCAAAAATTCATTTGAAACTCACATACTCAAAGTCACTAACAATGCGAAGCCCACGAATGATCGCTTGGCGTCTAACGAAGTGGCCGCATTGAGGTCAATCCATCCCACGAGATGGCACGTACTTTGGCGTCGTCTTTGTAGAGTTCATTCAATAAGTTGACTCGTTCTTCCCATGCTAAAGGTTGAGGTTTTGGCTACATTGCTAGAAAACAATCAATATAACTTCCTCAAACAAGCCTTTGGCTCGCTCGATAATGTCCATGTGTCCGTAAGTGATTGGGTCATACGACCCAGGATAAATACAACGTTTGTTCATGAGGTCTCCTCAATGGATATTGTATCAAGTGATTGTCGATCGTGATGCAATGGAAAGGGCGATGCTCGGTATATAACGTATACACAGCAGCTGGAAAAACAAGATAAACGCAAAGAAATACGAACCGATGTCAAAGTAAATCCCAATCGAGGCAACGCGCTCACGGCAATCGCTTCTAGCCCTAACAATAAGCAGCCCATTGTTTACAAATGAATCGTGATTGGTATCCATATTGAATTGGTCCAAAGTAAACTCAACCCAAGCACAATCCCAAGCACACTCGCAAACGTCCCTTGAAAGATGTTCAAGTGGTACACACCAAATAAGACACCGCTTAAGACGACCGCCAAGCCAACCGATAATTTTCGTTGAATTTGATCAAACACCCAACCCCGAAATAAGATCTCTTCAAAGAGTGGTGCCATCACGACCACCGCCAAAAAGAACGAGAGCGGTGAACCAAGTTCCAAGGTTTCAAATGCTTCAACATAATTGATGTACGCTTGAGGAAACACCCAGGCGAGTCCTTGGACGATGAATCCACTGAAGAACACCGCAGAAAATCCAATGGTAATCGCAATAAACAGTTGAATCATTGTTGGTGGTGGTTGAAAGCGGTAATTGAATCTGAACGATTCTCGTTTGCTGTAGTTCAAAATCCATAAAAACCCAATCATTACCACACCAGCAAAAATCAAACTGTTTGCGGCTTGTAGTAACACAGCATCAGTCAACATCTCATCGGTAATCGTGCCGGCATTGAACGCTTCAGCATTCTCAATGCCGTAGGCAACCGAGACACCAATCGTATACAACAAAACAACAAACTGATGCAGCACCAAGACTCCAAATATCGAAAGAAACAGTTTCAAGTAGCTAAACAATTTCATTTACGTCTCCTTTTGGTAAATCTGAATCGTACTGATGCCGTAGTTTTGTTTCTTCAACAATTGAACCGTATCAAACGTTCGGTTTGTCTCAAGACTGCGCTCAAACTCACACGCAATCAATGCACCAGGCGCTAACAAATCCAACCGTTCAAGGTCACCGATGATGGCTTCAATGACATGCATCGCAAAGGGCGGGTCCAATAACACCAAATCAAATTGTTGCCTGGTTTTGCGTTTGGTAAACGTCGTAAGAGTCTTTTTATAATCGGCTAGCAAAAGCGTTGTTTGGTCCTTCACCCCAAGCGAGGTAATATTCGCTTCAATGACTCGGAAAGCTCGTTGGTCCTTTTCAATGATCACCGCATGATCAATGCCGCGACTAATCGCTTCCAAACTCAAGGCGCCGCTACCACCAAAACAATCCAAGCTCGTGCCACCGGTAAAAAACCCACCGAGCAAGTTGAACATGTTCTCCCGGTTGCGGTCTAAGGTTGGCCTAGTCGTTGCCCCAGGCAAGGTTTCCAAACGTCGTGAACGATACGTTCCTGCAATAATTCTCATGTTGCTATTATACCAAAGAAAACGCCACCCTGAGGTGGCGTTGTGATTAATTTGTGGTGTTGATCAAGGCAATCAATTCGCCAAGGTCACTCAACAAGGATACCCCCACTTCGTTGCGGGAAACGGTATACAAATAGTCATCCAAAAAGAGTCCTTTTTGCATCTCATTCATGTAATCAAGCGTATCACTATGTTGAATGAATGCTTCTTGCGTCAACAACAAGTCTGCAAACGAGTACACCATGTATCCGGTTTGGAAGGTGTATTCATTGCTGGCGTAGTTCGCACTGGAGAATGGGAATCCAATGATTGATTTGTTGATGTCTAACAGCAAGTCTTTGTGGTTGTAGGTCACACTCGAAAAGTTCCAACCAAAGTCTTCATACAACAAGAGGGCTTTGGATTGTTCAATCGGAGCACTTGGATCAGCAACGTTATAAATCGCTAACTTTAATCCTAATGTTTGGCCTGCATCATCGGCTTCAAAGCCAATGCCAAGGATATGATTTGCATCAAGAGGTTGCAAGTAGCTTGAGAATCCCGTAATTTCCAATTCCCCTAATATCGTTGGATTGAGCGGATCACTCAAATCAATGACATAAAACGGATCGGTCATTTCAAAGGTCACCAAGTACGCACGCTCCCCAACAAAACGAGTGGATTGCAAACGTTCACGAGGTTTGCCTAACTTTTCTAAACTAGAAACAATCGTCATGTTCTCGTTGAGAACAAGCAACCGGTTGTTGGTGTCATCACCAAACCCTTGTGTAGTCGTAATGCGCAAATAGCCATCGTACTCGTCCATACTAAATTGATTGAGCGGTGTGCCAACAAACTCGCCGGCTGCAGCAAGCGTCACGTTGTTGCCATCCAAGGCATAACGTGCCACTCGTGACACGGCATCCTCCACATTAAAGCCTTGGTCGATGAAGAGCGCGATTCGTGGTGTGGTTAAAAAGCGTTGATCGAGCAAATAAATATTATTCGCTGAGACATATAAAATGCTCGAGCTTGAATTGAGTAAGTGTTCGTTGCTAATGTCTTTGGTTGTTAAATTGATGCCATAAATGCTCGTAAAGCCAGATGGGTCGGTATCTCTTAAATAACTAATGTTTGAATACTCAGTAGTAGTGACATTGTAGTTGAGGGAATAACGTGGCAATAAGACCTCCGCATCCACCGAGACAAATTTGCTGGTAATCACAAACAAGTTGTCATTGATTTTGCGTGTACCAATCATGTAGCCTTCAAAGACGTATTCATCGATCAATTCAAAGCCCAATGCTTTGTTATAGACGCGAACCACCGTGTCCGATTGCCAGTTGCCAAACCACGGTAAACTACGTGCTGGCGGCATGGGTTCATCACTGGATGCTTGAGTAAATGCATAATTTTCGTACGCATTGCGGTTACTAATAACAATCAATGAGTCCTCATCAACATACAGTCCTTGAATGCTTTCGTTGATACAAACTTCAATCGTTTCATCCAAGTAACAATCAAAATCATTCATCGCTGGAAAGGCGAGCACTGCTTGCAGTTCTTCAACTGGCCACGCTTTGATGATGACGACTTCTTCGGCATTCAATTCATAGTTATAGCGAGTTTGATAAATATAGCTGCCATCGGTTTTGATCGTATCTAGTTCATCGACCCCAACCACTTGGACATTGGTGGTCGTGAAGCTGTCTGCACTTGCGGTTGCTACCATTGCGGATTCCATACGCAAGTCCGATGTCATCGCAATGCCTGGCATGATGATGTTTCGTTCGTTCGCATATTCACTAAGTAATTGACGAAGCTCAGTATCACTTTCAATGCGACCGACTTCTAAGCCATTGAACGAGTCATAGTTCAAGCTTGGTGCGACACTGATAGCAACCAGCAAGACTGTCGCTGGGACGAGCACCTTCAGCGCCGACACAAAGTTGTTTTGTTTGGGGTGAAAGATTCGCATCATTGCATGCTTGGTTTGTAATTGTTTGTTTAACACTGTCGTATAAAACCACTGCGCGCCAAACAATAGCGTCACCAGTAGTGCAGCG